>CAYUNO010000139.1:0-6362 GCA_964446075.1 uncultured Flavobacteriaceae bacterium
TCCAAGGGTTAAGAACTTTTTCATGAGGAATTTATTTAACACAAAGGTACTACGGGAAGTTTGTATATTTTTGAAGGATGGCTGAGGCTCACGAAAATAACGGAATATTGATATCTGTGGTTGTGCCCATTTTCAACGAAGAAATGAACGTTAGAAAATTGTACAATCGGATTGCTGATACTTTGATTTCAATGGGAAAGAGTTATGAAATTATCTTTGTAAACGATGGTTCTAGGGATGCTTCAATGCCCATTATTATTTCGATGGCTGAAGAAAATACTTCGGTGAAATACATTGATTTAAGTAGAAATTTTGGACATCAAATTGCTATAACGGCGGGTATAGAGAATGCAGTTGGTGAGTATATAGTAATCATGGACGGTGATGGACAGGATCCACCGGAGTTGATCCCTGCTCTTTTTTCTAAAGCATGTGAAGGATATGAGGTGGTTTATGCCAAACGCAAATCGAGGCAGGGTGAAACATGGATGAAGAAGATAACGGCTAAGGTGTTTTATCGGTTGTTGTCCAAAATGACGAAAGTTAATATTCCTTTGGATACCGGTGATTTCAGAATGATTCATCGCAAAATACAGCGTGTATTGAAGCACATGCCAGAGCAGGACAAGTATTTACGAGGTCAGATAGCATGGATAGGTTTTAATTCTACGTTTGTAGAATATGATCGTGAGGAGAGAATGGGAGGCGAAACCAAATTTAGTTATTCCAAGATGTTGAAATTTGCGATGGATGGAGTGGTTAGCTTTAGCAGTTGGCCGTTGAAATTGGCTACGATTTTTGGATTTTCTGTTTCTTTAGTAGCTTTTGGAATGATTATTTATTCCATTTATCAGAAGTTTTTTGGATACACTATTCAAGGTTGGACTTCATTGCAGATTTCCATTCTGTTTCTTGGTGGGGTGCAATTGATTGGTATGGGCATGTTGGGGGAATACGTTAGCAGAATGAGTGAGAATGTAAAAAATAGGCCCACCTATGTTGTTAAGAATAGCAATATTGCTTCGATAGAGGATAAAGATTGAGTTGAGCATGCGTAAGTTATTGCGATACTGGGAAGAAGACCGTTTGTTTTTTATCGGTTGGTTTTTTTTGCAATGGTTATTGGGCTGGGGTGAGCGCTTAAAACTTGGACCGTTTGGAATGCATCAAGGGGCTCAAGCAGATAGGGTAGGTGTGGCTTGGAATTTTTACCACGAGACATTGAATTTGTTTCTGCCTAGAGTAATGGAAAACCGGGCGGCAGAAGGAATTGCGGGCATGGAATTCCCCATTATTTCTTATGTGGTTGGTCTTGGTTGGCGAGTTTTTGGGTTTCATGATTGGATGTACCGTTTGGTAGTTGGATTGATTGTTACCGCTGGCTATTGGAGTATATGGCGATTATTAAAGGAGATTGGCATTATTGGATTGGGTAGGGTTGCGATTGTTTTACTATTATTTCTTTCACCCATTATGGTGTTTTACACTTGGAATTTTCTTCCGGATCCTGCAGCGTTGGGTTTTGTTTTTATCGGTTTGTACCATTGGCATCGCTGGCGTATAAATGCAAATGGTGAAGTGAATTCAAGTCCTTTTTGGGTTTGGTTTTTCTTCTCATTAGCTGGGTTAATTAAGGTGAGTATGCTCATTCCTTTTTTATCTCTTATTTCATTAGAATATATAAAATCCGATGTGTTAAGTGTTATTCGCGGATTTGGAGTTAAGCAAAAATTAAAGGTAAAAAACACGGAATTTGGTGAAACTATTGTGTTGGACGATATCGAAAACCCAATGGGAAATGGGCAGCGATTTGGCTTTTTACTTATTTCAACTTGGCGGTTAGCGATAGTTTATTTGGGGGTAATTCTAACAGTAGTTGCATGGTATGTTTATTCTGCTTGGTTAACTAAATCTACATGGAACATCCATTTTATTCAAACGATTAATCCGGTTGGGTCTCTGCATGAGTTAGTTGATATTTTAAACTTTGTTGAAAGTGTATGGTTGGATAGTTTATTTTTTGGTAGTGCTTTGTTTTGGTTGTTGTTTTTATGGGTGTTTTCATTGCTAAGAAAGCAGGGGAATTGGGAAATTTGGGATATTCTCAGTGTGATTAATTTTCTTGGTTTCCTGTGTTTCTTTTTACTGTTTTCAAGGCAGTTTCGATTCCATGATTATTATTTGTTAACGGGTTGGCCGTTTGTGTTTTTAGCATTGGTCGTGATTTTTAGAACACAATTATGGCAACGAGCGGTATTTGTTGGTTTTACTGGAATAGTTTCAATATTTTTCTTCGTTTACTATCCTATCCGAGGGATAGGCCACTCTTCAAAAATGCTGAGTTATCGCACGGAGCGCGGTAATTATTATTGTCAGAATGTGATTAAAGACGAACAGGGCTTGGCGGACATTGGCTCTTGGTTGAATCAGCGAGGAGATCCAAATTATACAGCGGAGGTTTTGGTTGTTGGCGATCCATCTCCTTCAACAGCTTTGTATTATTTGCATCGCAAAGGATTAAGACTTGCACCGGATTTCGATTCGGTTGCTTGCAGAGGAATTTGGAATAAACGGATAATGTTGGAATCAGGTATTTCTGTGGATAGTTTACGCTGGCAGTGGGAGTGGGATTATCGATATGGTAAGCGAAGAAAATTGGATTTTTTGGTCGTTGAAAAAGGTTATAGTGATACTTTAGGTATATCATCTTATATTGTTGATATAAAAAATGATAAGAATTTGGTATATTCAAGTGGAAATTGGAACTTATACCAAATAAGTAAATAGTGTAGACCTCTTTACGGATTAATGCCTTAAACAAAACACAACACGGGTTGTTGGTTTCGTAAATGAAAAAGATTGTCGTTGTATTTCCTCATCAGCTATTTTATGCTTTTCGTTTTTGGGAGACAATGCACGAGGTGGTTTTGATTGAGGAACACTTGTTTTTTAAGCAGTTTAATTTTCATAAGCAAAAGTTGATTTTTCATCGAAGCAGTATGCGTCAATTTGCCGATTTTCTTGCTTCTGAGGGTGTTAAAACCACGTACATAGAATCTAATAATCCTTCTTCTGATATTCGTGTTTTTTTGCAAGGAATGAAGGGTTTGGAGCGGCAGTTAAGTTTTATCGATCCCACTGATAATTGGTTGAGACGAAGAATTGAACACGGTGCGGCGACAAATTCCTTGGAAATAGCTTGGATTAAAACGCCTAATTTTATCTATACGCAGAAGGAAAATGCGGTTTATCAACTAGGACGTAAAACGTATTTTCAGACGGATTTTTATCAATACAATCGAAAGAATAGAGGCTGGTTGATGACAGCTGATGGAAAACCAGTAGGTGGTAAATACAGTTTTGATGCGGAGAATCGAAAGTCATTTAAAGGACAGATTTCGGTACCAACTCCTACTTTTCCTCCGGTAAATACCTATTTGGAGGAGGCAAGGGATTACGTGGATAGAAATTTTGGGAACAATTTGGGCCTGTCGTATTGGGATAAACATACATTTTATCCTACAAATAGGGAGGGTGCATTGGTTTGGCTAGATGAATTTTTTAATAAACGTTTTAGGTCGTTTGGGGATTTTGAAGATGCCATCGTTACTGAATCGGGTAAAGAGTTTATGTTTCATTCGGTGTTATCTCCGTTAATTAATGTTGGGTTATTGAGTCCTCAGGAGGTAGTTGAAAGGGCCATTGAATATGCCACTTCTCATGATTTGCCATTAAATTCATTGGAGGGTTTTGTTCGACAAATAACGGGTTGGCGGGAATTCATTCGACATGTTTACGAGGATTTGGGTACCCGTCAAAGAACCAAGAATTACTGGGGATTTACCAGGCCCATTCCGGTATCATTTTACACGGGTGAAACGGGCATTGAGCCAGTAGATTTTGCCATAAAGAAAGCATTGAAATACGGGTATAATCACCACATTGAACGATTGATGATTTTAGGGAATTTTATGTTGTTGTGTGAATTCGATCCGGACGAAGTATATCGTTGGTTTATGGAGATGTATGTAGATGCATACGATTGGGTGATGGTTCCTAATGTTTACGGTATGATATGTTTTGCTGATGGGGGGTTGATGACTAGTAAACCTTATATATCGGGCTCCAATTATTTGGTGAAAATGGGAGGTTTTAAGAAAAGCGCAGCGGGTGATGGATGGCAATCGATTTGGGATGCATTATTCTGGCGATTTATGCATAAACAAC
Organism: uncultured Flavobacteriaceae bacterium; assembly: GCA_964446075.1. GTDB lineage: Bacteria > Bacteroidota > Bacteroidia > NS11-12g > UBA955 > JAGKXC01. Next base: position 4,228 of record CAYUNO010000139.1, read on the forward strand.
GGGCATTTTTCTCGAGTAATCCGCGTTTAGGGATGTTGTTACGCACATGGGACGGGATGTCGGAAGAGAAGCGAAATAACCATTTGCAGATTGCTGAAAACTATTTACAATCTTTAAATCAATAACGTCCCAAGTATATTGTATAGTAAAACTATTTATAATAATTAATTCATTCATGAAGATTCCATCTATATCTTTTCCCACCGACTTTAATTCTATTTGGCAACGAATTGAGGCTATCGACCCGTATAAGTATGCAAAAACGCGAAATTTCATTTGGGGGGCGGTTACGTATTTATCGCCTTATATTTCTCGGGGGGTAATTTCTGTTGATGATGTTAGAAAGGTGGTGTTGTCTAAGGTGGATTCGCCCTGGGAAATTGAGAAGTTTCTACAAGAATTAGCCTGGAGGGAATATTGGCAACGGATTTGGTTAGATAACGGGGATGCGATTTTTTCGTCGTTGCGTAATAAGCAGGAGAGATTACGAAAAGATGTTACTGGATCGACAATGCCATCGGCTGTTAATCGCTCAGAGACGGGCATTTCGGCATTGGACATCGGAATAGAACATTTGCAAAATTCAGGGTACATGCACAATCATTTGCGTATGTATTTGGCGAGTTTATGGACCAATATTGGTGGGTATGCTTGGCAAGACGGCGCTAAATGGATGCATTATCATTTGTTGGACGGTGATTTGGCTAGTAATTGGTTGAGTTGGCAATGGGTATGTGGGACGAATTCAAGTAAATTGTATTACTGTAACCAAGAAAATATTAATAAGTACTGTGGAACAAAAGATGAAGGGACGATTTTGGATTTGAGCTATGAAGAATTATCAAAGAATCCGTTCTGTGCACCCGATGTAATGAACGATTATGTTCCGTTGGTGTTTCCTGAATCTCCTAATTTTCGGGGTGTGGAGGTAATTAGAAAAAGGGAGGAGTTAACGGATTTAGAGGATGATAATATATTCTTGTATCATTGGTATCATTTGGATCCACGATGGATGGCAGATGAAGTTGGCACACGTATTTTATTGATTGAGCCGAGTTATTTTAAAAAGTTTCCGGTAAGTGATGTAGTTTGGGATTTTGTATTGGCTTTAGCTCGCGAAATTCCTGCGATCAAGGTTGTTTATTGTGAGTTTCAGGAATTGAAATCGTGGTGTCCAGATTCTACTTTTATAACCCGTGAGCACCCCATTGTTAGCCATTGGAATGCACAAAAGAGTGCTAGGCCGTGGATGAGTGTGCACGCAACGGCCACAGGATCTTTTTTCAATTTCTGGAAAAAAGCATCGAGAGAAATTATGGAGAAAGTTTAAACCAGCCGCTTCAAGTAAAATGGAAGCAGAATTTCTAATTTGGCAGCGGAAGCAAAAAGTAAATGTGTTTACTGCTGATTGAGGAAGAAGTGGAAGGAATCTCCACGAAGGCCAAAGCGCAATGTTTCTAGAGGCAACAACTCGTTAGGGGCAATGTTTCCAAGGTTTACATTGGTGCCATACAATTGAATAAACCACACTTGTTGTTCTTTTTTGGGTGCCTCCCAGATTACATTTTCTTGCGGTATTTTCCGGATAATTTCAGCGACTAAACCGGATCTTACCTCGCCTGAACCTCGGAAAATACCTACGGTTCCTGATTCACGAGCTTCTGCGATAACTTTGCTAGCACCCGCGGCTAATTCGGTTTCCATTTGCTCAATCCACTCATAAGGAGGAATGATTTTTTCCGCGTCCTTTGAGCCTACTTCGCTTAATACTGTAAAGTCTTTGGATAAGGTGTTGATGTATTCGCATTTTTCATCGTGATTCATATCCAAGGAACCATCGCTTACTTCGGCATGGGTTAGTTTCAATTTGTCTAATAAATTTCTATAATCATCAAATTGATTTCTAGCAATATAAGCTTCAAACAAAGTACCACCGAGGTACACGGGAATATTTGCTGAATGATATAAATTGATTTTTTCTTGAAGTTTTGGTGTAAAAAAACTAGTCCCAAAACCCAATTTTACTAAATCTACATAACTGGATCCTACTTCAAGGAAGTTTTGGGCTTCAGTTAAACTAAGTCCTTTGTCCATCACCATGTTAATGCCATTGGTTCTGGGTTTTTGATTTCTAT
>CAYUNO010000140.1:0-6327 GCA_964446075.1 uncultured Flavobacteriaceae bacterium
ATTTCACTCAATCGGTTTGTTTTCGGTGTTTGAAACGGATTTAATTCAAAGTGCCGATGTTTATTCGGCAGGATTTGGCGCTGAATATGGTGGCAGGATTTCGGCGGTGGTAGATATTAAAACTCGCGACGGTAATAGGAAAGAGCATAAAACCAAATTAGGTCTTACCACATTTACCTCAAAAATACTACAAGAAGGACCTATACGTAAATATAAAAGGGTAAGAACAATAGCTCTTATGCTTTTAGTTATCGTAATTCCTTTTTAAAGCAATCCGCCGGTTTAGTATATCCTTATATCGATGCGGGGAAATTGCCCTACAACTTTGGTGATTTTTTTCTTAAACTAAACTTTAACTCAGCCAATGGCGGGTATTCTCGTTTGTATGGGTTTCATTTTTCCGATAATGTGCGATTTCCTGGTTCAACGCAATACCGTTGGGCAGCCAATGGTGTTGGCGGGAAATTTTTGGTAGTACCAGAACAGGCAAAAACGCGGGTTGACGGTTACTTTTTGTACAGCGATTACCGTATTCAACAAATTGAGTCCGATGCCAAACCCCGAGAAAGTTCTATCGGTGGATTTAATATGGGAATGAATTTTAATTATAACTTTAAACGAGATGATTTTCGTTGGGGGCTTGAATTGAATGGATTTCAAACCAATTTTCAATTAACCAATGCCAATAACCGATTGATAAAACAATTGGAAAGTACTACCGAGATTAACAGTTTTGCTAATTACCGAATGGTTACGAAAAAGGTCATTGCCAATTTTGGATTGCGTGCTCAATATTATGCCTCCTTAGCCAATTCATCCTTGGAACCACGATTCCAATTTCGATACAATCCTTACAAAACCTTGGGAATAAAATTCGCAGCCGGTTTGTATTCACAGAACTTTTTATCGGCTATGAGCGATAGAGATGTAGTGAATCTTTTTTATGGTTTTTTAAGTGGACCTGATAATATCCCGGAAACGTTTAACGGGGAACCCGTTACCCATCGTTTGCAAAAGGCTAGGCATGCGGTTGGAGGATTTGATTTTAAAGTAGGCAGAAAGCATACATTTAACGCCGAATCGTTCATTAAATTATTTGATCAGATTACCAACATTAATCGTGATAAGTTATTTGATGATAACCAGCAAAATTTGGATAAGCCGGCTCGTTTACGACAAGATTTTATTATAGAAAACGGAAATGCGTATGGGGGGGATGTTTCTTACAAATACTCGCATAAAGGGTTGTATGTTTGGCTTGTTTATTCGTTAACCTATGTAAACAGATTTGACGGAGTTCAAGAGTATCAACCCAATTTTGATCGTAGGCATAATGCCAATGCTATGGTTAGTTACGAGTTTGATAAAAAGAATCCCACTGAAATTTCATTAAGATGGAATTTTGGTTCAGGATTCCCATTTACACAAACCCAAGGATACTACGAGAAACAAACATTTTCAAACGGAATTAGTACAGATTATGTGGGATCAAACGGTGATTTAGGGGTGTTTTACGCTCGTTTAAACGGCGGACGTTTGCCGTACTATCATCGATTGGATTTTTCGGCTAAACGCAACTGGAAACTTGAGAATGGAAAAGAATTCAATATGATATTTAGTATCACAAACGTTTACAACAGGGCAAATATTTTTTATTACGATCGTGTACGTAGAACCCGCGTGGATCAATTACCGATTCTTCCAGCTTTGGGTTGTAATTATACCTTCTAACGTTCCAGAATCTCTTTTATGCTTTGCAATTTAAGTAAAGCTTCTATAGGCGTTACAGCATTTACGTCCGTGGTAGACATAAGTTTCTTTAACTGAGCCATTCGTGGGTCCTCCGTAGCAAACAAGTTCATTTGATATACGGCTTTACTTTCCGTCTTACGAAGTGATTTTTGCGGTGAAAGTTGAGCCCTATCGGTTTCTAATTTATTGAGGATTTCGTTGGCTCTTAGCAATACAGCGTTGGGAATTCCAGCTAACTGAGCCACGTGTATTCCAAAACTGTGTTCGCTTCCTCCTTTTTGTAACTTTCTTAGAAATATAATCTGCGAACCCTGTTCTTTTATGGCGATATGATAATTGCAAATTCCTTCGGATTTTCCTTCTAATTCATTCAATTCATGATAGTGGGTGGCGAACAAGGTAATGGGTTTGGCAGGATGACTTTGAATAAATTCTGCAATACTCCAAGCCAATGAAACGCCATCATATGTGCTAGTTCCTCGTCCAATTTCATCCAATAGCACCAAGGATCGTTCGCTAAGATTATTCAAGATGGAAGCCGTTTCTGTCATTTCTACCATGAACGTAGATTCACCCACACTAATATTATCTGAGGCCCCAACCCGAGTATAAATTTTATCAATCAATCCGATGTTGGCTTCCTTACAAGGAACATAACATCCAATTTGCGCCATAATAACAGTTAATGCAGTTTGTCTTAGAATTGCACTTTTACCGCTCATATTTGGGCCAGTTAGAATAATTACTCTTTGGTCTTCTTTTTGAAGACGGAGTGAGTTGGGTATATAACTTTCTCCCGGTGGTAATTGGTATTCAATTACAGGATGTCTACAATCTGTTAATGACAAGCCAAATTCATCGTGCAATTGCGGTTTGGTATATTTTCGTTGATATGCTAATTCTGAAAATCCACTTAGCACATCAATTTCGGCCAACAGCGACGCTTGGGCTTGTAAAACAGGAATGAAATCGGCCATTTTGTTTAATGCCTGTTCCCATAAATCCAATTCCAAGGCATTAATTCGGTCTTCCGCCGTGAGGATTTTTTCTTCGTATATTTTTAGTTCTGGCGTGATATACCGCTCCGCATTGGCCAATGTTTGTTTACGAATCCAATCCTCGGGTGCTTTGTCCTTGTGAACATTTGTGACTTCCAAGTAATATCCAAAAACATTGTTGTATCCGATTTTTAAAGAGGGGATACCGGTTCGCTGACTCTCGTTTTGCTGGATTTCAATTAATTTGTCCTTGCCCTTAGTAGTTAACTCTCTAAGTTCATACAGCTCTTCATGCACTGCGGATTGAAAAATTCCTCCTTTTGCAGCAACGGCAGGGGCATCTTCCAATAAGGATTGTTGAAGCCAATCGGCAAGTTCGGGAAGGGTGTTGATTTTGGACGCCGATTCTATCAGTAATTGTACAGAACTTTGAGCTAATAGGTCTTTGATTGATGACAGTTTTCGTAAACTATTGCCTAATTGTACCGCCTCTCGCGGACTAATTTTTCGTAAGGCTACTTTAGAAACTAATCGTTGTTGGTCACCAATTTGCTTAAGCAATCCTCGTAATTGTTCACGTAACGAATGATTGGATAAGAATGCATCTACTTGATTGAGTCGATGTTGAATTTTACCCATATCCAACAAAGGGAAAACCACCCATTGACGTAATAATCTTGCACCCATCGGAGTACAGGTCTGATCAACGATATCGATAAAAGCCGTTCCACCCGAATAAATGGGTTGCAACAATTCAAGGTTTCTCTGAGTAAAACCATCAATCCACACATGATCTTGTTCATCGATTCGGCGTATAGTACGAATATGAGCTACATGATGGTGTTGGGTTTGTTGTAAATAATGCAAACAAGCGGCTGCGGCTGCTATGGCTGCATCTTGCCCATCTATTCCAAATCCTTTTAATGTTTGTGTTTGGAAATGTTTGGTTAGGGTTTCTGTAGATGTGGTGAATTCATAAATCCAGGGTTCCAACGTTTGAAAAGAACTGGGTTTTCCAAAATGGGAAAAAACCAATTCTTGTTGATTTTTAGGAAGCAATAATTCGGCTGGTTTTAATGCATCCATCAATTTTTTTATGGAAAACCAACCGCTTTCGGAACATAAAAATTCTCCGGTGGAGATATCTAAAAACGCTACACCCCAACGATTACCCACTTCATATAATGAGCATAAATAGTTGTTTTGTTTATTGTTGAGTACCTTGTCGTTGTAACTAACTCCGGGGGTAACTAATTCTGTTACACCGCGTTTTACTATGGTTTTGGTTGCTTTGGGATCTTCTAACTGGTCGCAAATTGCTACTCGATATCCTGCTTTTACTAATTTAGGAAGGTAATTGTCTAAGGAATGGTGAGGGAAACCCGCTAAATCCATTTCGGATGCTGCTCCATTTGCGCGTTTCGTTAATACGATGCCTAATACTGCAGATGCCGTTCTAGCATCCTCATTAAAGGTTTCATAAAAATCACCCACTCTAAACAACAAAATAGCACCCGGGTATTGGGCTTTGATGCTATAATATTGTTTCATTAACGGAGTTTCCTTATCGGATTTTCCTGCTGCCATAGGGATGCAATTTACAATTATAATATACGAAAAAATTAACAATTAACCACCATTCAATAGTTGCAATTTTCGCAAAACCCCTTGCCAAATTGTATTTTTGTATCGTGCAAAAGAAATCCATGGACGACCTTAACCGATTAACGGTAGAGGAATTTAGACAAGCCCCGAAATGGCCTTATGCGGTTGTCTTGGATAATGTTCGATCCATTTACAATGTAGGGTCAATGATGCGAACGTCCGATGCCTTTCGCTGTTCAAGTATGTATTTATGCGGAATTACGGTAAAGCCGCCCCATAAAGATCTAATGAAAACCGCTTTAGGGGCTGAAAATACCATAGACTGGAAGTATTTTTCAAATTCTTTGGATGCAATAAATGAACTAAAGAAACAAGGATATTTTGTGATAGCAATCGAACAAACCTACACATCCAAGTCGTTGTCAGAAATTGAGTTCAATATAGAAAAACCCATCGCATTTGTTTTTGGAAATGAGGTAGACGGTGTTTCCGAAGAGGTTTTACAGCAGTGTGATTTATGTATCGAAATACCCCAATTTGGTAGTAAACATTCTTTTAATGTTTCTGTTACTTGTGGAATGATTTTGTGGGAGTTTGCGAAACAGCGATATATTTCTAGCAACCCAACGTAAAAACCATGGAGTTTTAACATGAAAGCTGTGTTTTTATTCCCAATTTTATTATCACTATTCGTCGGTTGTTCAGGAAATGAACGTAATCAACCCGATAAGGTGCCACGAGATACATTTTCTTTTCTTCAACTTGATTCTATGACCCTTTTTGAAGTACTGCAACAAATTAACCCGCAATTAGAATTTGGAAATAATAAAAACGATGTAGATTCTAGAAACATAACTTATTTTTTGGTGACTTACAGTCCCGAATGTCCACTATGCGTTGGAAATATTGGGGAGTTGCAGAGGCTTGTACATTGGATAGATTCAGTAAAAGAAGAAACCTACACAAATCAATTAATTGTGTTGGCTGAGCAAACATTGCCTCTGCAATACCAATGGTTACAGCCATTTGTTGTTCGAGATTCAGCATTTAAAATATCGAAAAAGTTAGGATTTAATGTTTATCCCGAGTTGAAAATCATTAAGAATGGAGAGGTTTGTTATTCGGGCAAGCTAAATAATCGAACGAAAAAAATCGGAGAAAAATCTGTGGTAAATACTAGTTCAGATAGCAGTTTTATTTGGAATCAATGGCTAAATTGCCACAATAATAAAAATACTTTTTATCCTTCAAATGAAGCGGTTGGCTGCTATATTGAATAAAAATAAATCGACCCTCTTCCTGATTGCTACGGGCTTGTTATTCGGCTTAACGCAGTGTAATTCGGATAAGTCAAAGACCACAGAATCGGAATCGAATCGTCAACAACCTATTAAAAATCCAACTTTTGTAGAGCACATTGCCCCCATATTGAGCAATCACTGTTTGGGTTGTCACAGACCCCAAGGAATTGCGCCATTCTCTTTGAATTCGTATTCCTTAGTTAGGAAAAAAGCCAAAACCATTGCAAAGGTAACAGCTGCTCGAATCATGCCACCTTGGCCTGCCGATCCTAACTATTCGCATTTCATTGGTGAGAATTTATTGTCTGAGTCCGAAATAGTTACCATTCAAAATTGGGTAAAACAAGGTGCTGTGGAAGGGGACTATGCCAAGAAGTCGGTTGAAATTTTTTCAATTGACAATACTCTCAAGGTATCTTCTTATAAATCTTCAATAGGCAAACCAGATTTAGTAATTCCAATTTCTCCCATTTCGATTCATGGAGATGGAAGAGATCGTTTTTATTTAACCAAAACACATGTTAAAATGCTGGAAAATTCAGTGATTGCAGCCATGGAGTTTGTGCCTGGAAATAAGGATTTGGTTCATCATGCTAACGGTCATTTGGTTTTATATCCGAATGGAAAAAAATCTACCAAGCACTTAGAAAATAACTATGTAAACATTACCC
>CAYUNO010000141.1:0-6277 GCA_964446075.1 uncultured Flavobacteriaceae bacterium
TGCCTGGAGCTACGTCTCTACTGAATTCCCCCACTTGGTAGGTGTTTCCGTTGTAGGTGTATTCAAATGCAACCGCTAAAATTTCGTCGTTGTTTAATGGCTGATTTAAAGAGATATACCCCAATTGATTATTAACGCTGTATTCTTGTGCGGTTAATTGACGTGCATTGTTAAGAATGTCGAAGTCTACCGTTTGTTCAAAATCGGGTTGAATCTGATAAATTCTGTCAATGGCAGAACCCAATGTTCTTGCTTGGTCATCGGTGGCGATTTTTGAATACAAAACGTTTCCGTTGTTGTCGGCCGCCGGATCTGTTGAACTCCCTAATGTGGTTCGATACGGTTTGGATTCTCCTAAATCTTGAAAAGCCATGATATCCCGTGGCGTTTCTAAATTCGCATTTCTGTTTGTTACCCAAACCTCTACGCGGTTGATAATCACCCCACTAGAAATAATAGGGAGATTCTCTAACGACTTATTATAATTTTCTCTAAAAAATTGAGCTAGGAAAAAGTGTTTGTTTTGGTCGTAGTTGTCCGCGGTAATTTTAAACTCATTCATTTGAGCTCCACCTTTTAATACCGTTTCGGTTGATTGTCCCTTGTTTTGAGAAAATACAGTTTTAACCGTGGTTTTCCCAAATTGCATGGTGTTTGAGAAACCAAACAAAGAATTGGCTGGTTTGATAAGTTGAGTAGGTAGGTTCAAACTTACATTACCCACTTGAACATCTTTCAATATTCCATCGGGTTTACCTTTCCAACCTAAGTTGGTTTGATTGTCGATATCAAAGGCTGCCTCCGTATCATAGTTGATTCCCAATTTCACAAATTCACCCACATTTCCATTGGCACTGATTTGTAATTGTTGGTCAAAAACAGGTACGAAATACTTTTGTTGACGTTTAGAAATACTGGGGTCTCTTCTTTCATTAAAGTTTCCGCCCAATTTGATCATGGCGCTTCCAGATAACTGAAAATCAACGCCTCCTTCACCAAAAATTTTAGAAATGGCGGGATTGTTCAGTTCGCCCTTAATCAAATCGGTAATCCCTCCGCTAGAAGAAACCGTGGTATTGCTTTTCGATTTTTCTCGGAAATATTGTTGATCGGCTGTTTTACCAATTTTTTTAAAATATTCGTTAACCGTTAGGATTTCTCCGGTGGGATAACTTAAACTTCCAATTTGCCTAAACCCTTCGTACCGGTTTTCTTTCGGATTGTACTTCCATTCGGTTTTAATGGGGTTAGGGATATCAATCTTGCTACTGCTTGCAGGATCTTGGGCTACCTTGAATTTTAATGGATTTTCAGCAGTGGTTTGGGCGTACAAGGTCGTGCCCATTCCCCAAAAAGCAGCAAATAATAGGCATATAGTCAAAAAAGACCTCTCAAAGGTCCTTTGCACAGCAGTCTGTCCATCCAATTTCAACATCCGTAATTACTTGTTTCTCGTAGCTTTTTCGGCAATAGGCAAATGACGTTAGTTTTGCAATTTACAAAATTTTCAGTGAATTTTTTATCAGTTCCTCCACACTGGCTTCGTGGCCCAGTTCTTTGGTGATTTTTAACAGGGCTTTTTCGGCCGATGCTTTTACGTATCCTAACGTGGTTAAAGCAAGTAAGGCTTGCTCGTAAGCTTCGTTTTGATTACCAGAAATGGCTACCATCGCCGACGATTTTTTACCACTTCCCAACTTGTCGCGTAGTTCCAAGACAATCCGTTGAGCGGTTTTTTCACCAATACCCTTGATACTTTTCAATAACCCAACATTTCCATTTAAAATAGCCGACGCTAATTCCCCTGGATTTAAGCTCGATAGCATCAACATTGCCGTATTGTTTCCAACCCCGGATACATTGGTGAGGGCTCGAAACATCTCGCGTTCTTCAGGATCGGCGAAGCCATACAGCGACATACTCACGGGACTTTGATTCTCTACCTTGAACAAAAGGTCTAAGAATAATCGGCATACCTTATTGCCCTTAATTACCTCGTAAGTAGTTAAACTGATGGCAATACGGTATCCCAAACCTCCAGAAGAAATCACGGCATGGGTAGGAGAAATGGCTTCTATATTTCCTTCAATATATTCGTACATGAATTAAACCTTTGCGTATTTTCTGCGTCTAATCCAACCGTTAATCAATCCAAACAGTAGAACAGTTAACAGTGGAACCGACATATTCAACCACTGATAAAACGTTTTTTCTTGTCGAATCTTTTCCTTGTCTAACAATCTTACTACTTTTTCTTTAGCTCGGATTTCAATCAGACCGTTATCGTCAATTAAATAATCGATGCAATTCAGTAAAAATGTCTTGTTAGCAAACGTATTACGGGTGAATCTGTCATAACCCGTTGGGAAAATCATTCCCTTTTTCGACGTGGCATTTCGAGCAATATCCCCATCGGCTAAAATGATCATTTTGCTTTTTCCACGATTGATAAATGGCAGTTCTGTGAATTTCCGTTGGTACAAAAAGGGCGATAAAAATTCACCTTCAATGAGTGCTCCACTCAATTGGGTGCCGCCACGCAAGGTGTTTTTGTAGTTGTCGTCTTTGCTTTGCATGTAAACGGCCTGTAAATCAATCCGGGCAGGAGGGGTAATGATCTTGGTGTTGGGCGAAGAGGTAAGTAGGGGTACCACCTGCAGATTATCAGCCGCTTTTATGTTGATGGTTGATGCAAATTGCGACCATACCAATCCCAAATTTTTGGTAATAGGATGGGTGAGGCCAGCCGATGTGAAAACTGGGAAGTATTGGAAATCAATCAGTTCGGGTCTTCCACCTACGGGAATGGGGATGGCGTTACTTAATGCATCGGCCAATACAGTGTTTTCTAATTTGATTCCATATTTAAACAAGGAAGCCTCGATATTTTCCAACTCCCTGCTCATAGCAATGATTTGGGAATTACTCTCAAACGAATCGATTTCCGCGGCGATTGGATCTATCATCCATAGTATTTTTCCGCCTTTCATCAAGAATTGATCGATAAGGTACAATTCGGGTAAGCTGTAGTCGATTTCAGGTTTGCAGACCACCAATAAGTCGTTGCCATTCAGTCTGCGTTGTAGTTTTTCTAATAATACCAATCCCAAACTATCGGGGTTAGTTTTTTGAATTACGTCTAAAAAGGGTCTTGCGGATTCGGGGTCATTTACGTTGAGATTGAGCTTTGAAATGTTGTAATATTTGCTCAATTCCAGGGCAAATGCCTTGATTCGATCGTCCGTCATTTCGCCACTGCCATCAGCAAATACTATGTTCTTAGGTTTGTCCAATGTACATTGACGAAGTCCGTTGGCGATTTCGTATTCTAAATTATCTATGGCTTTTTGAATGTTTTCTGCGGGATCCAAAGCCACATCCAATTGATAGAAATTCACGGCAACACTTTTACCTGCGTAATTTAATTCTGCCGCTGGAACCAATTGTTTAATTTTCAGTTGATCACCCGATTCGTCTTCAATATCACGCACCGCGAACATTCCTTTACCTGCAAAATCTTCGATAATGGCGGAAATTTCCGATCCCGTTTTATCGGCGAAGGGGTCTACAATTTCTATTTCAATATTTTTTCCGGAGGCCTCACGGAATTCGTAGGCCAAATCACGAATTTCATCGCGCAACTGTCTGAAGCGCGGGCTCATTTCGCCATCGAGGTATAATTTGAAATAAAGTTTTTCGTTCAGCTTGGAGCACAATTTTACAGAAGTCTCCGAAAGGGTATACCGGTTTTCTGCGGTTAAATCGATGCGTTTATAAAATACATTGGCCAGTACATTGATAACTACAACGATGACCAGCAGGGTGCCCCATTCCAAAAAGGAAGCGTATTTGGCGGTTCGGTTTGTGTTTTTCGTTGTTTTCATTACCATTTTCTACTTTCAAAAACCAACTTAGTGCTGCCGAGAAACACGGCTGCAAATCCTACAAAATACACTACATCGCGCGTATCTAATACTCCTCGAGAAATACTGCGATAATGGAAATCCAAGCTAAACCATTCTAAGCTTTTCCCTATTTCGGCCAACCATTTCAAATCGCCCAACAATCCTAAAATTCCATACCAAAAAAAGCACAATGCCATGGAAATGATAAGAGAGATGATTTGATTATCGGTGAGCGAACTGGCAAACAATCCGATGGCGGCGTATGAGGTTGCTAAAAGCAGTAATCCAAAATACGACCCGATGAGCGCTCCGTTATCCAGTGATTGGCCCTCAACCAAGAGTTCTTGGATGGTGTAAACGTATAATCCTGTGGGCAATAAAGCGAAAGCGATTAAAGCTACGGCCGCTAAAAATTTCCCAAGTATGATGGCTGAATCCGAAATGGGTTTGGTGGTAAGCGTCTCAATGGTTCCCAACCGTCTTTCTTCCGATAGCGATCTCATCGTTATTGCGGAAACAAGAAATATGAGTAGGTAAGGAGCAATATTAAACATTACCTGGAGGCTTCCTACACCCAATTCTAAAATGCTGTTGTCTTTGATTAACCAAAGAAATAAGCCCGATATAATAAGGAACACCGCCATTACGATGTAGCCAATTAATGAGCCCAAAAAGCTGCGAATTTCTTTTTTAAATACGACCCACATGTCCAGTTACCGTTTTAAAAATGTTTTCCAATGAATTTTCTTCTTGTTGTAAGGCGATAATAACATCCCCTTTTTCTGCGGCTTTCCGCGAAATCTTTTCTCGTAAATCGCCGCTATTACCCACAATTTCGAATGTAGTAGAATTGATGGTTGAAAAAGAAAGAACTTCGGGAATCTCGGTAAACCAAGTTTCCGAAATAGCCGATGAAAACTCAACTTTTACGGTTATTTGATTTAATGATTGATTGTTGCGAAGTTGTTCGATTCCGCCGTTGGCTACAATGGATCCTTTGTTGATTATGATCACCCGAGAACACATGGCTTCCACCTCTTGCATGATGTGAGTGGAAAGTAAAACTGTTTTTTCGTTTCCGAGATTTTTAATTACCGATCTCATTTCCATAACTTGAATGGGGTCCAAACCACTGGTGGGTTCATCCAATATCAACACTTCTGGGTTGTGAATAAGCGCTTGTGCCAAGCCTACGCGTTGGCGATATCCTTTAGAAAGTTGACCGATTTTTTTATGTCGTTCAGGACCTAATTGCGTAAGTTCGATGGCTTTGTTCGCTGCTGTTTTTCTGTCTTTCACTCCAGATAATCCCCCAGCGTAATCCAAATATTCCAACACATACATGTCTAAGTAAAGAGGATTATGTTCGGGAAGATATCCTATTTTTCTTCTGGCTTCGATGGAGTTTTCTACCGCATCAATACCGCAAACTTCTATGCTGCCTGCAGTGGGAGGGATATATCCCGTGATCATCTTCATGGTGGTGGATTTTCCTGCTCCGTTTGGGCCAAGAAAACCTACTATTTCTCCCGATTTTATCGAGAAATCAATGTGGTCAACTGCCCATTGCTGACCATATTTTTTTCCTAAACTTGATACAGTTATACTCACGATTAATTTGCAAAAATAGGTGACTATGCACTAATAAAAACGCTAGAAAAAGCATTTTATCTTATCGACGTCTGCGATAGCTGGATTTTCTGGATGAACGCTTGTAATAACTGCGTTTTTTCTTGTACCTCGATTTAACCGTAGTTTTAGAATACGGTAGCTGATACGACTGCTGCGAAACGTATAAGGTATCCGTGGCAATCGAATATTCGCTAAAATTAATTACATGACTTGGATTTAATGGCCTGCCCAAGAATCGTGTTTCAAAATGTAGGTGTGGACCGGTAGAATGTCCAGTTGATCCACCTAGTCCTACACATTGCCCAGCATTGATTAGGGTTCCAGGTGTAACCAACAATTTACTCAAATGCGCATACAGCGTTTCTAGGCCGTTGTAATGTCGAACAACTACGCAATATCCGTAGCCTTGATAATATCGACTCATTCGAACCACACCGTCGAAGGCGCTAAAAACGGAGTCGCCAATACTTAGTTGTAGGTCGATACCAGTATGCGGTCTGCCATGTCTCCAACCGTAAGTAGAATTGGTTCTTCCATACATGGGCATCGCAAATTTGCAATCCGATTCTACTAAAACCAGCGGTACTTCTTCGGTTAAATTTTTGAGGCTAAAACGGTAGGCATCCACATGCAGGGTGTCCCAATAGGCATAAAAATCGTATTCCGGCAACATTCCCGGTAGGGTGTATTCTTCTTCTTCATAGAATTCCAAGCTGTCCAATGTTCTTCCGTAGATTCCT
>CAYUNO010000142.1:0-6227 GCA_964446075.1 uncultured Flavobacteriaceae bacterium
AATGGTACACCCCAATCCAACGGATGGCAAGTTCCAGGTGAGCTATAACTTAAATAGCAACGAAGCGGCAGTAGTAACGGTAACCGACATGACCGGTAGAGTAGTGAAGCAGAGCAGAGTAGAGGGCGGCATCGGCAGCGAATACTTCCAATTGGAGGGAGCAGCAGCGGGTACGTACTTGGTAACGATTGCCACTGCAAGCGAAAAAGTAACAGAGAAATTAATAGTAACTAAGTAAGAACGAAAACAGAAAAACGAAGTAAACAGAGGAATCTCTCTTTAAAAACAACAAGAATATGAAATTTAGAAACTATATCAAAAGTGCGATCAGGGGCGGTATGCTCCTGACCGCGCTGGTGTTTGGCGGACAGTTGCAGGCGCAGCTGAGCGGGAACTATACGATAGATCCAGCAGGACTTAACGCAGGCACAAATTTTACAAGTTGGACAAACTTTGCTACGGCCTTCAATGCGGCAGCGATTACAGGACCGGTAGTGGTAGACGTGAAAGCTAGTACCAACATCGCAGCAACCGCAATTACTTTAAACGCCAACGCGGGAACATCGGCTACCAACACGGTAACCATCAATGGTAACGGCAACAAGTTAACCTATACCGGAACCAATGCGGCAATTCGTTTAAATGGTGCCGATTATATTGATTTGTACAATGTAGTAATAGAGAATACAAACGCATCTACACCGGGTGGAATTTGGTTAACAAACAATGCGGATTATAATGAAATTATTGGATGTGATATTTCCTTCACCGCATATGCTGGAACGAGTTCCTCAACCTATTACATTGCTTTGAGTACTTCAGTTACTTCGCCAACAAGTGCTGGAAGTTCGGCCTTGACCAACCCCGGGAACTTCAATATCATCAAAAATTGTAAAATGTACACCCAGTCGGGAAGTACTGGTCCATACTATGGAGTTGTAATCAATGGTAACACTGCGAACTACACTTCTGTAGCACAGAATAACACCATGGAAGGTTGTACGATGACAAACTTCTATTATTATGGTATTTATATCAATTATGGTAATGGTGTACAGGTAGTAAATAATGATATTTCTCGCAACAATGCTACCGGTGGTGGAAGTGCTACGTTATACGGTATTTACAGCTATTATCCCTATGGAACTGGTAGAAGCTCGATGATTAGTGGCAACAGTATTCATGACTTACCGTTTAAAGGTGCTTCATTAACGAATACTAACTTGAGTTCTTTCTATGGATTCTATGTATACTATCCTTACGGTAATGCCAACTATAAATTCCTTATGGATAAGAATTCAGTAAAGGATGTGTATTACAGTACAGGTTCGAGATATGTGTATTACGTTTATTACCCAACGTTTATCGACATGACCAACAACTACGTAGATAATGTAGATGGAACATCAACCTCTTCAACGTCGTACGATTATTATGTGTATTATCCTACCGATATTAAATTCAATGGGAACTATGCGATAAACAGTCAGACAAGTGGATACTTATATATATTCTATTTGTACTATGGTAAAGTAAATACCTATGTATGGAATGAATTTGAAGACAACCATGCGGAGCGTAATATTACGGTTAACTATATGTATGCTGCTTATGTGTATTACTATAATGGTACCAATAACTGGAAAGCAAACAGAAACTATGTAGTAAACAACCAGGTAACAGGTTCTACAGGGTATTTCTATTTCTACTTATACTATTATAATAACTTCCAAGTTTGCAATAACGTAGTTGCGGGTAACCGTTCTAATACTATTTATATTTACATATATTCTGGTTTGAGTGGTACATTCACTGCTGAAGTTAGAAATAATACTTTCGTTGGAAATACTTCCAATGCACCCACCCCTGGGTCCTCTTATATCTATTGCTATATTTATTTATACTATCACACGGTTTGGTTCACTGGTAACATTATCGACCTAAAGAACTTCGGACCCAATACCAACTACTATCGTTATTTATACATGTATTTGAGTTACAGTAATCCTGCTAACTTGAAGGAATTTAACGATAATACTTACTCATTGAACAACAACTTCACGTATCCTTACTGGTATTTCAATGGTACCAACTATACGGATTGGGCTGGTTTCAGTGGTGCTGGGGTAAATGGTTCTAGGGATAATGGGGACGATCCAAAATGGGTTGATCAGGTGAATCACGATTGGAGACCCGGAGCGTGGACCGTTCAAAATAACGTTGACTACAGAGCTATCACCGATCAAGATGCTAATAATGTGAAAAGGAATAAAACCAAACACGATCGTGGTGGTTTGGAAACCAATACAGACTTGGAAGCGGTATCTACTAATTTCACGGTTCCATCTACTGTGTGTGCAGGGTATACTACCGGCGCAACTTGGTTGATATTAAAGAGCAATTACGCTTATGATAAAGCTAGGAATTTCAATGTAAGTTATGCCGTAAATGGAGGACCGAAAATTTCTCGCATGGTTACTAAGCAATTAGCACAGGGAGATACAGTAAAAGTCTTTTTCCCAACACCGTTGGAACTTAATAGTTACGGACCAGCGAGAATTGCGATTTTCGTTGATTTGCCAGACGACAACAACAGCAATGATTCATTCATTTTCACCACCTTTGTTAAACCAGCTCCAGGAGGTGGGGTAATGACGTATACGTCAACTCCAACTTGGGCCTATTATCAACCATCAAAATCAAATGATGTTACCGTATTAGGTCAGAAAGTGGAATACGCCGTTAACTCTCCACGTATCTACGGAAACAAAGATTACAAAGGAAACGGTGGCGGCGATAATTGGGAGGCATTTGTTTCTGCTACAACCAGTAACGGCACAGCGGTAAGCGGAGCTTCGTTAATTGCACCAACTTCCGCAGGCGGAGATATGATCGTTTCCTTTGTTACCAGCAATAAATCGTTGGAAGATTCAATAATTACTATCACTGTACGGGTTAATGATTTGGGTAATGGTTGCGATACTTTGATTAAGCGTAATGTATTAATTTATCCTACCATCGTACCCGGATTTACTAAGCCTTCTCAAGCTTGTTTGGGTGAGAATATCTTGTTTGAAAACAAATCAACCGTTACATCTGGAAACATGGAATTTGAATGGGATTTCGGTACCGGTAACCCCGAAGATAAAACCGATGCTCCAGATCCAGTATTCGCATATAGCAAAGAAGGTACTTACAAGGTTAAAATGATCGCTAGAACCCTACCTTATGGATTCCCAAGTTTCGATTCAACTACTTTTGTTGTTAATCCTATTCCGGTAGTTGATTTCGGCAAGAAGAATGCATGTACCAACTATGATCTTGAGTTTACTAGTAAGACTACTCCAACTAGCAGTAATTTAACTTGGGATTTTGGGGATGGAAAGGGAAGTAGTACTTCTACTAACCCAACCTACAAGTATGCAAAGAATGGATCGTATGTTGTGACCTTAACCGCTAACTTAAATGGTTGTATAGCGAAATTAAATCAACGTGTTTATCAGTTTGAGAATCCAAAAGCTGATTTCAAAGTGGTGGATGGTGCTTGCGAAAATATTCCTTTTGTTTTTGCAAATAGCAGCGCCATTAGCAGCGGTAATTTAGGTTCGTATTGGAATTTTGACGACGGAAGCATCAGCACTGCAGGTGCCCCTAAACATTTGTTCCGCTCTTCTGGTGATAAGCAGGTTAAATTGATTATTACTTCTGAGTTTGGCTGTAAAGATTCTATCATCAAGATTGTAACTGTAGACGAAAGTCCTAAGACCAAATTTGCAAATGGTCCCGCATGTTCATTAACTCCTACCGAGTTTACCAATTTGACTCCTAGCGTACCCAATACTATTGCTAATTTCGATTGGACATTCAGCGACGGTGGAACTTCTCGTTTGGAATCACCCAAAAAGTCTTGGTCAACCCTAGGTCCAAAAACAGCTACTTTAACCGTAACATTGAACAATGGTTGTAAAGAGACTTTCTCTAAGACTCTGAATGTATTGGTTCAGCCTAAAGCCCAGTTCAGCGCAGCAGATGTTTGTGCCGGTGAGCCTGTAACATTTAATAACGGTAGCGAATGGAAAGAGGGTGTAATCAGCTATTCTTGGGATTTTGGAGATGGCACCAACGCCACTGAGAGCGATCCCGTTCACCCATACAATGTAAATTTGACAACTACGTACAACGTAACCTTGAAAGCTAGTATCGAAGGCGGATGTGTAGATTCATTCACTAAGCAAGTAATCATCCACGAAGGTCCAAAAACGTGTGATTTCATCGCAACTCCTGACTATTCGTATGGATATTATGGAATGAAGTTTGAGCCGATGGATGCGCAAGGTAAGCCCGGTGCACAAGGTACTGTAAATTACACTTGGATCATTGAGAATGGTGGTAAGCAAAATGCTGCCGCAGTTCAGCATAACTTCGTAAAAGATGGTGTTTATACTGTAACGATGTATGCCGTAACCAAATCAACCGGTTGCGAGTGCAGCATCACCAAGAAGGTAGTTATGGATAGAGCGGGTGCCGATGAGTTTATCAGCAGCGGTGTATCCGTATTCCCTAACCCAAGCGATGGCAACTGCAATGTATTATTGAGCGAAAACTTCGGTAAAGTAGTAACCATTGAAATGCGTTCTACTACGGGGGCAGTTGTAAAAGTAATGCAGGTAGATAACACCGGTATCATTCCAGTGGATGCCCATGGATTGAGCAACGGTATGTATTACGTGCGGATTTCTAGCGGTGAGAACACTGCTGTTCGCAAACTAAACATTAGCAAGTAACATAGAGCTAGTATATAGTTAGAAGCACGAAGGGCCGCCCATTGGGTGGCCCTTTTTTATGCATCCAAAGAAGTAATGCCAATAATAATTTATACCATTAACAACCTAATGATATTCTTTTAGCGCAAATAAGTTTGCAATAAAAATTAGAAGACTTCAGTTAATAAGAGGGGTGCTCCAAGCTCGTTCAAGTTTTATTCCTCCGTTGCTGTTTTTCTAGAACTGAGTAATTTCACTTTGTAGTGAGTGATTTTTTTACGATCATCCAATTGCACTTGCACCTCCTGATTGGCGTATTGTTCCGTGGATGGACCCCGTTTTTTGGTTCCAAAAAAACCTTTTTCGCCCGTGTAAGCACCTTTTACTTCTCTTCTTGAGTCAACAATAAAACTCATGGAAACAATTCCTTCGGCATTTTTAGCAACTACCACAGAGGAATCATCAAATTGAATTTCTTCTCTTAAAACATCGGGATTTTTGCTAGCCTCAAATGTGGTTAATAAATCCGCCTTTGAAATATTTGCCTGATTCATGAATACCTGAGTAACTGGATTAAAATATTGTAGCAGTTCAGAATAAGCCCCCGATTGGAATAATTCGTAGAATGATTTCATGTAAGCTATTAACTCACTTTTTTCCTCTGGAGTAACCAACGTTTTTAACATTTGTTGGGCTGTTTGAATAAAATTCCCATCGGGATGGGTTTGAATATAACTTCGCAATGCTTCTTGGGTTCCTGTCCGCGCCGCAACATTAAATTCAACGGAATCCAGCATGTAGAAAGCTTCGTCTAAGTGAATTCCCCCTAAGGATTCCATGGATTCTATGTATTTAGACAAGGTGGATTTTGACGGATACGAAATCGCTTGGATCCACAATTCATCGTCTTGTTCGTTTATTTCCTTCATCCGCGCTCTTGCCAACGCTGAATAATTTCCGCTAGGGAAAGTGGCCAAGTACGATTGGTAGGCTCTTAGATTATCTTGGTTTTGTGCTTGTTTCCAACGTTGATGTTCGTCGTTATAGTTGTATAGATACCAAGCGCCCCATACTACAACAACGGTAGAAGATATTACAACCAGCCGGGTAATCCATTTTTTAACGGAGCTCTTTGAATTTAATATTTTATCAAGCTCTTGGATAAGCTCCGCTACTTCGGTTTGCATGGATTCGGGTAAGTCGGACTCTGCTTTTTTAGCTTCTTCCAACGCCTCTGCCCATTGTTTTGTTTCTTTAAATTGTTTTGCTCTTTGTAAGGCTTTTTGCCCCATTGCAGATTTAATCTCTTTGGCGAGATTAATAATTTCATCCGATGGATTCAGCTCCATAGCCCGCCTAATGTGCACATTGGCCTCGTAAATTTCGCCAAGTTTGAAAGCAGCTACGGCTTTTTTATAGTGAATTTCGTGCGGGGCATTGGGGTTGTTTTCCACGATGTTTTGA
>CAYUNO010000143.1:0-6221 GCA_964446075.1 uncultured Flavobacteriaceae bacterium
GAGAAAGTGCGTGAAGCTTGCTGTGAATTGTACCGTGATTTCGGATTTGAAGTTTACGCTAGAATTGATGGGTTTGTGACCGAAGAAGGTCGAATTTTCCTAAACGACCCCAACACCACCAGCGGTATGATGCCCAGTTCTTTTTTCTTTCATCAGGCAGCAGAAATAGGTCTTAATCCAAGTCAATTTTTAACATTAATCATTAAAAAATCGTTGGATGCAAGAATCAACTCGCATACTCGCGGACATTTGCATTTGGGATTGAAACATCAATTGGCATCGTTAATGAGCACCAACACCACCCAATCGGCCAAGAAAAAAATTGGCGTAATCATGGGGGGATATAGCTTTGAACGACACATATCGATGGAAAGCGGACGGAATATCTATGAGAAATTAAGTTCTAGCGAAACCCATCAACCCCTACCCTTGTTTTTGGTGGGTAATAACACAGATTACCGATTATTTGAGTTGCCCATTAGTATGATGTTAAAAGACAATGCGGACGATATCCGCGACAAAATTTTAAACTATCATACCCATTCCGCCTTACAATCGATACAGCAAGACGCAACTGGTTTATTGAACGAATTAAATTTGTCTCAACCCGTATATGCGCCCAAGGAAGTAAGTTTGGAGGAACTGTCTCACCGCGTGGAAGGCGTCTTTATAGCTTTACACGGAAGACCTGGAGAAGACGGCACAATTCAAAGAGATTTAGCAAAATTTGGATTGTATCACAACGGCAGTTTGGCACATAGTGCTGAAATCACCATTAACAAATTCGAAACCAATAAAAAACTACGAGAACTCGGATTTTTGGTAGCTAATCATCGTTTAGTCTCTAAAAACGAATGGTTAAAAGAGGGGAAGTCATTGGCAGATCAGGTGGTGGCCGATTTTGGATTACCCCTCATCGCTAAGCCCGCTGATGACGGATGCAGTGCTGCAGTTAGAAAGGTGAAAACAATCGAAGAACTGCATACGTTTATGTCTGCAATATTCAGAGATTATCCCGAAATAAACGAAGATTTAGCAAGCAGATTAGGCATTGGCCCTGCCGATGAATTGCCGCAGAAAAACGAATTATTGATTGAGCAATTTATTGATTCGAAAGGAGCTGTTCGATTTTTGGAAGTAACCGGCGGACTTATAACCCACGTAAATGAACAGGGTGAAATAATTTACGAAATGTTTGAGCCCAGTGAATCGCTGGCCGAATCGGAAATTTTAAGTTTAGAAGAGAAATTTTTAGCTGGACAGGGTCAAAACATCACCCCTGCGCGATATTCTAAAAATGCCACTGAGCAACAACGAATTTCCAAAGAGGTAAGAAACACCTTAGAGAAAGTGGCAAAAGCACTGGATGTTACGGGTTATTGCAGAATTGATGCCTTTGTGCGCATCATGGATGATGGCAGAGTAGACACCATCATCATCGAAATCAACTCTTTACCGGGCATGACACCCGCAACCTGCATTTATCATCAGGCAGCGATTAACGGATACAAGCCTTTTGAATTTATTGCCGAAATACTGAAATTTGGAGAAAATCGAAATGGATAAACAACGAGATTTAAAAAATTGGGGCTACAACATTGGTTTGGGACTCGTTTACATGGGTGTAATAATTACAATTGCCTATTTTTCATTGGATTTCTACACGCGTCACGATAGTAAAATTCAAGTTCCCGATTTAGTTAAATTAAATCCCATCGAAGCCGAAGAAAAACTATCGTCTTTAGGTTTACGCATGGTAATTAATGATACGGTTTATTTGGAAACGTTTAAACCTGGCGTGGTTACCGAGCAATTGCCTGAAGCAAACGAATTCGTTAAGGATAACAGAACAATTTATATAACAGTAAACGCTACTACTCGGCCAAAAGTTTCTATGCCTAAATTGGTTGACTGCAGTTTGAATTTAGCCAAAGCGTTGATAAAAAACGCGGGACTCACATTGGGAGAGATTTCTTACAGTTACGGAGAAATGGGTCATAATTTGGTTGTAAGTCAGAAAATTGGAGGAATTAGTATTGAGCCCGGTCAGAAGATTTTAAAAGGCACCAAGGTGGATTTAGTAGTTATAGATGATCAAAAAGCAGCTCCCTCAGACACCTTAGTGGTGGATGAGAGCGAGAATATTGAATAATTATCAATTGGGCATCTTGTATTTAAGTCTTGAATTTTCATTCAATTTGCACAATAAATTCAATAATATTGCGTTAACAATAAGCGGATTCCTATATACTTCCAGTAAAATAGGACATCCAAAAAGGTAAAATCGATGTTACATTTCGTTAGAATACAAAGAATCATTCGAAAAATCGTTGTTCTTCTGTGTGTTTTTTCTGGAATTCATGGAGTGAGTGGACAAGCAAACTTGCATCCTGGAATCAAGTTATTTCCTTTATCGAGAAACCCTCAACTTCAAAAGAAGGGACCCTCCAATCCGTTAATTATTCAACAGCGGATTACAGATACGCTTACTTTACCATTTTTTGAAGATTTTTCTCACGAAATTGGTTATCCAAGTGTTGATCGTTTCACCGACCAACAAGTCTGGGTGAATCACACCTTTGGAATCAAACCGCCAAGTTATGGAGTAGCAACTTTTGATCACTTAGATCGATTTGGCAATCCTTATCACCCATTAAATAAAACAGTTTCTGTTTTCGCCGATAGTTTAACCTCGCAACCTATTAATCTTCAATTCTATTGGAGCGGTGCAAGTACAATAAATTACAAACCTACCGATTCCATTTACTTGAGCTTTTTTGTGCAATTGCAGGGATTGGGTGATATTCCAGATAACGAAGATTCTTTGTTGCTGTTTTTTAAAAATAAATATGGTCAATTTGAACGGGTTTGGGGAATCAAAGGAGGAAAACAAACATCCTTTATTCAATATTTTGTAGCTATTGACAAATACGATTATTTCATCCCGGACTTTCAATTTCGATTTGTAAACTATACCAAGGCATCGGGTAATTTAAATCATTGGCACTTAGATTACATCCGAATGGATAAGAATAGAATTGTTGATTTTAGGGACATACAGGACGTGGCGATATCATCAACCAATCTTTATCCCATTAAAGATTTCAAAAATGTACCTTATAAGCACTACTTCTACAATAAATCTACATTAAAAGGTAGAGGGTATACATTGGGGATTAACAACTTAAACTCAAATTCTGCCGTTCAAACGAGAATTGGATATACTCTTAAAAATCAATACAATAAAGTTCTATACTCGGTTCCTCCATTTTCAAATGTGAGAAACATCGCTGCCAATAGAGATTCCATTGAAAAGTTTGATGTAGTACCAGTGGATACGTTATCTGGAGCAACACCAAAAATTACCTTTGACTTTGAAATCCAACCTCAAGGAAACGATGAAACCCCTACTCAATTCAACAGTACAACCAACAATAACAAAATCACAGTAGAGCATACTTTCATGCCGTGGTATAGTTATGACGATGGCAGTGCAGAAGGTGGTTTTGGCTTGGATTACGAAAATTTAGGTAATATCAAAGGCCAATTTGCCATGGAATTTGATATCCAACATCCCGATTCGTTGCGTGGTTTAGCCATTTATTTCAATCAAAGTTTAAACGACGTAAGTGCTCGTGGGTTTCGCCTGAAAATATGGAAAGCGCTTTCTCCCATTGGAGCACCGGATAAACAAGATTTATTGCTCTACGAATTCCCTATTTCCAGGCCGATTTATACCGATAGCATTAACCATTTCTCTTTTATCTTCTTCGATTCTGTGTTGTATTTACCGAAAGGCAAATACTATGCAGGTTGGCAACAACCGGTACCTTATATATTAAATGTTGGATACGACAACAACTATCGCTACAATCTGGGAAATAATCCCAATCCGCATTTATTCTATAATTTATTGGGAAGTTGGGAACGTTCGGATCCAAGTATTATGGGAACACCCATGATTCGCATGTTGTTTGGTGAACGCATCGACTACTCATTCGGTACCATCCGTATGGAAACGTTATCGGTAAAGACCTTCCCTAATCCTTGCACCCAATGGATTTCTGTTTCCGGTTGGATTCCAGAACATTGTACCTATGAAATTCGCGATGTACGTGGATTAAAAATGCAAGAAGGAACTTTGCAGGACAAAACAGATGTTGTTAATTTGCCAAGCGGGAATTACCAAATGATCATCCGTGGAAAGGACGGAAGTTTTGGAGTTACCCGATTTATCAAATTATGAGCACTGACATCTCTGTAATCGAATTACAAAAGCGCCTATCGGCCGGTGAGAAAATCAATTTAATCGATGTTCGTGAAGTACACGAATTCGAGGATTTCAACTTAGGTGGAACATTGATTCCATTAGGAGAGTTGCCTTCTAAATTGGAAGATTTGGAAGATTTGAAAGATGAGGAAGTAATTGTGCATTGTAGATCAGGAATGAGAAGCAATACGGCCAAACAATACATGATGCAACAAGGATTTACCAATGTCCGTAATTTAATTGGTGGTGTATTGGATTGGCAGGCGCAATTTGGCCCAGACAGTAAGCCCTAGCATTTAATTTCCCCCAACCCTATGCAGGTTCGCTCAAAATGGTTGGTTTTTCTAATTCTGGGATTTTCCGCCCTTAGTTTATGGTATTGTAGCACAAGCCCTGTTAATGCAGGTAATAATAGTTCCAGTCTGTTCAGAAACCTCCATGATACAGTAGATTATGTAGGTATTCAGACCTGCAAAGGTTGCCATTCAGATATCTACCATTCGTTTATGGAAACGGGTATGGGGTCTAGTTTTCACGAAGCTAAAATTCAATATTCCAAGGCGGATTTCGCATCGGCAAAACCCGTATTTGATCGAAAAAACAATCTGTACTACTTGCCCTACTTACGCGGGGATGATTTGTATATCAAAGAATTTCGCTTGGGTACAGCTAAAGATACCACTCACCTGCGAATCGAAAAAATCACTCACATTATTGGTTCTGGTCATCATACAAACAGTCATTTTTGGACCGATGGCAAGCACCTTTACCAAGCTCCACTTACCTTCTACACCCAGAAAAAAGTCTGGGATCTCCCGCCGGGTTACGAAAGTTATAATGCTCGTTTTAATCGTAAAATCGACATAGAATGCATGAGTTGCCATACGGGAATGCCAACCGTGAGAGAAGGTTCCGTGAATATTTTCGAACAACTACCGCTAGGAATTGATTGCGAACGCTGTCATGGACCTGGGGAATTGCATGTAAATGAAAAGCGCAGCGGTATCCTCATCGATACTTCCAAGCAAGCCGATTATTCTATTGTAAATCCTAAGCGATTGCCATTTAAACTGCAAGTGGATATTTGTCAGCGTTGCCATTTGCAAGGAAATAATGTATTAAAGCCAGGGAAAAAGTTCACGGATTTCCGTCCGGGTATGCATTTGGATTCTGTTTTTCATGTGTATATGCCCAAAACACAAGGTCCACAGGGATTTGTAATGGCCGGACATGCGGAGCGATTTCAACAGAGTGCTTGTTTTATTCATTCAAATAAACATCAAGAATCGTACAATCCGAATTTGAATTTTACTTGCATTAATTGTCACAACCCGCACGTAAGTGTTCGTAAGACCAATACCGCAAAATTCAACCAAACCTGCACGGGATGTCATACAAACAATTCCACTCGCAGTAAGCTCTTTGCATGTTCTGATCGAAGAGGAAAGATTGGAAGTAATTGCGTGAATTGCCATATGCCCGCTTCGGATACCCGTGATATTCCTCATGTAACAGTGCATGATCATAAAATTCAACGACCCTACAAATTGAACAATACTAATTTCAGTGCGGCGTATAATGAGCAGAATGGATTTGGTAAAACCACAGGGGAATTGTGGCTAGTAAACAGTAAAAATAGTACCATATCAATGGATGCTCGGGCATATTTTAGTTATTTTGAACGATTTGACCCCAATAAGAGTTACATAAATAAGGGAAATGAGCTGATAAACCAATGGAAAACAAATGAGTCTATTCCTAATAAGACCGATGCGGCATTTTGGGAAACGGCGGGTGAGAATAAAATGGCATGGTTAGAGACGGCAATTCACGGCAAATTTGTTGAACAAAACGCAGAAGCCCTCATTGGATTGGTAGCGGCATTTTCTATAGAACCAAATCAAGGTGGAATAAGCGAGATAAATGACCCCTGGTTTTTTTATCGAATTGG
>CAYUNO010000144.1:0-6142 GCA_964446075.1 uncultured Flavobacteriaceae bacterium
GGGATGACTACAAACAACGGATTATCCTATTCCAACGAAACAACTTACAGCAGTGATCTCACCATAAGCATCAAACTGATAATTAACAATATCGGCCCAAAATATTGTTTAAATTGAGGATTAGTAAACCTACTAAAAACTCTTTTATCGGCCACGAAAAACACCAGTAATGCTATCGGAATAAAAACCCAATACGATGAAATCCCACTGTAACCACTTCCATTACTTGTTTGATTATCAACAACTAACAAAGTAATAAGCTGAACAATTACCAACAAGCCGTACCCCACAGCAATAGTGGATCGGGCTTGAACTTTATCTGGAATTTTTGCAATTACAAAGGAGGACAAGAGGGATCCGCCTAAATTAGTAAGTCCATGCAGAATGCCGCATAAGGTTAGATAAACACTTCTTCGATGCATGGCTCTTTCGATTAAATTGGGAAAGGCGTTAAAATAAAATCCAATAGTGAAGATAAGAAGATACAGTGCAATCCAAAATTGCAAATGCGGGATATTAGGATTTTTGGAAATATATAGAGTTCCTAATACGGTAAATGGCAAGGTGTAAAGGCAGAGTCTGACAATAATTTCCCATCGAATAAACTTCCAACCGCGAAATACTTGGACCATGCTAACTGATAAGGAAACGGGTAAAACAATCCACAGTACTTGTTGAAATGGATAGCCTAACAACAATAACAGTGGGGTACCAAACAACAGGATTCCCACCCCAAAAATGGATTGAATTGCCGAAACAATAATCAGTATTCCTGCGATTTCCAATAAATTGATTGACTCTTGGGAAATGGGCATAGAACAAACTTCGAGGAAAGCGAGTAAAATTCCAATGAAAAAAGGTACGAATGATTATTTTTGAACGATGAATCCATTGGTTGATCGATTTTTTGAAATTGGCTGTATGCGTTGTAAACTTGGCGGAACACCGGCATGTAAGGTTCATTTATGGACCGAACCCATGGAAATCATGCGCATATGGTTGATGGATTCGGGGTTAACCGAAGAGTTAAAATGGGGCATGCCTTGTTATACCCATAAGGGAAAGAACATTTCCATGTTATACGCATTTAAGGAATGTTGTGGATTGAGTTTCTTCAAAGGGGGATTAATGAAGGATGAATCGGGAATATTGGAAAAACCCGGAGAAAATTCTCAACATGGTAGAATGATAAAAGTAAGGCATATTCAAGAGTTATTGGAAATAGAACCCATTGTTAAATCCTATATTCAAGAAGCAATTGCCATAGAAGAATCGGGAGCAAAAATTATTAGCAAACCGGTTGAAGAATATCCTTATCCTGAGGAATTAAAAGAAATATTGGACTCCCATTTGGATTGGAAACAAGCCTTTGAAGCACTTACACCAGGTAGACAAAAGGGTTATTTATTGCATTTTTCTTCGGCGAAGCAGTCGGCTACGCGTATTACTCGAATCCACAAGTGGATCCCGCAAATATTGTTAGGAAAAGGAATGCACGATTAACGGTTGAATTTCAACAAAATCAATACCAATAAAATTTGTAATACAAAGATTACAACCCCAAATCGAATCCCTCGATTTCCCGACTTAAGCAACTTATTAAAGCTCACCTTTAAGCCAATAGCGGCCATGGCAATGGTTAATATGATTTTACCGAGATATTCTAACGATTTAGCAGTCTCCTTTGGTATGTCTATCATGGAAACTAATACCGTAACGGCAATAAATCCGATCAAATACCAGGGTAGTTTAAAGTAGGATTTCCAATTTGTTTGAGTATCTCGATTTACTAGATAATTCATATAAATCAACCCTGGGGTGAGCATGGCTACACGCGCTAGTTTCACTGTAATTGCAGCGTCCCCAGCTTCTTTTCCGATAGTAAATCCTGCACCTGCTACGTTACCAACCGAGTGCAAGGTGGCTCCAATGATATAGCCTAAATCTGCATTAGAAAAATTGAGTTGCATAACAATCCAAGGCAGCAACAACATCCCAATTGTTCCCATTAAATTTACCACTGCCATTGCTATGGCCACATCTTCTTTTTCTTTATTTTTTAAGGATGGGGCTAACGCTGCAATTGCACTTGAACCACAAATTGCCGTTCCAAACCCAACCAATAGACCCGTATTTGTTGGACATTGAAAATACTTGCTCATAAAAAATGTTAGCGTAACGATGGCTAAAACCATCACCGCAATTCCCCAAAAGCTACTTAATCCTAACGCCGAAATTTGTGTGTAGTTTATTCCTACAGCCAAAAACAAAATGGAGAGTTCCAACATTTTTGAGCCAGTATAGCCCACCCCAGGTTCCAATGATTTAGGTAAGGATAATGTGTTTCCTAATACAATCCCCATTAGTAAAGCAATTAAAATACTATTGAATGCCGACGGGGTGAATTTTTCTAAAACCATCGACAATAGACCCATGGTCACCGCAAATAAGACCCCTTTATAATTTTCCTTCCAAATCATGAGCTTGTTTTAAAAATAGGGTATTCAAACATTTTTTAACTAACTTGAATTATGCTACAAAAATGATATGTTTCCTATTTAGTTTCTGTGTTATAAGTTACAAAACATTATTTTCTTCTATGAATTACTGCAATAAAAGGTCAAAACATCCTTGAATTGTGCTGAAATAAGCGGAAATTTGCGGTGCGAAAAAATTTAGCAACACAGCATGACAAGAATTACTATTGCCAAAGGAGATGGAATTGGGCCAGAAATCATGGAGGCCACATTGAAAGTTCTAAATGCCGCCGGTGCAGCCTTGGAGTACGATGAAATTGAGGTTGGTGAAAAGGTTTATTTATCAGGCAATACTTCAGGAATTTCGAATGAAGCGTGGGACATTATCCGGAGGAATAAAGTATTCTTAAAATCGCCGATAACTACTCCTCAGGGTGGTGGTTACAAGAGTTTAAATGTTACCACCCGTAAGTTTTTAGGGTTATACGCAAACATTCGTCCGTGTACAAGTCTGCATCCCTTTGTTCAGACCAAACATCCCAAAATGGATTTGGTTATCGTGCGTGAAAACGAAGAAGATTTATATGCCGGAATTGAACACCAACAAACAGACGAAGTAATTCAGTGTTTGAAGTTAATCAGTAGACCAGGTTGTGAGAAAATTGTTCGATATGCCTTTGAATATGCAAAGCAATACGGACGTAAAAAAGTAACCTGTTTCTCCAAAGACAATATTATGAAGCAAACGGATGGTTTGTTTCATCAGGTTTTCAATGAAATTGCATTGGAATATCCCGACATTGAAACGGAGCATTGGATCATCGATATTGGAGCCGCATTAATTGCTGATTCCCCTGAACGATTTGATGTGATTGTAATGGCCAATTTGTATGGTGATATCGTGAGTGATATCGCCGCTCAAATTACAGGATCGGTGGGGTTGGCTGGCTCAGCAAACATTGGAGAAGAATGTGCCATGTTTGAAGCGATACATGGTTCTGCACCCATGATTGCTGGTCAGAATATTGCGAATCCATCCGGGTTATTGCAAGGGGCGATTCAAATGTTAGCGCATATTGGACAAGTTGAAATTGCAGAAACCATCCAAAACGCCTGGTTAACCACTATTGAGCAAGGTATTCATACGGCAGACATCTACAAAGAAGGAACCAGTACAAAGAAAGTTGGGACTCAAGAATTTGCCGATGCGGTGATTGCTAATTTAGGTAAAAAACCCGGTGAATTGAAGGCCGTAATTTATGAAAAAGGTTCTTCCATGGTATTGAAAAAATACGAACGGAAACCAGCAAAAAACAAAGAATTGGTTGGGGTGGATTTATTTATCCATTGGGCTGGTACGAATCCAAATGAATTAGCTGAGAAGATACATCAACTGGGTGTAGAATCTGCGGAGTTAAGCATGATCACCAATCGTGGAATTAAAGTTTATCCCGATGGGTTCCCCGAAACTTTTTGCACCGATCATTGGCGTTGCAGATTTAAAAACCCAAACGGTTTGTTTACGAAACAGCAAATCTTGGATTTAATGGGCAGTGCCGAAAAAATGGGATTGGATGTTATTAAAACGGAAAACCTATATCATTTCGACGGTAAACCCGCTTTCTCCTTGGGACAAGGACAGTAGTTCAAATGGTAACCGACTGAAATCAATATGTATTTCAATCGGTTAACCTGCAGATTTATTATACCCGCTCTACGAGAATTCTTTCTGTTACTGCAGAACTTACCGTTTCTTTCTTATTACTATAGATAATGGTCATTGATTGATCGAATTGCTCAAACGCTTCGATTCCAATCTCCAAACCTAAATGAATTTGTTTCCCGTTAAGGAAGGTTAAAAACTCATGCGACGTATTTACAACGGCGGTAATCTTTACTTTTTCCCCTGCTTTGCAATGACTTAATTTTTGATACTCTCTTGGAATCATTTTCCCTGAACTATCAGGAATTGGCGAACCATGAGGATCCAATGCGGGGAACCCCAATAATTCATCCATTTTAGCAAATAATTCGGGTGATTGTATGTGCTCAATTTGCTCCGCAATATGATGCACCTCTTCCCAGCCAAAACCCATTTTTTCTACCAAATACATTTCCGTTAAACGATGTTTTCGGATGATTAACGCAGCATCCACCCTACCCTTTTCCGTAAGTCTTATTGGCTTGTAACTTTCATAAATCACTAAGTTTTTATTGGCTAGTTTCTTCATCATACTAGAAACTGTTGGCATTTTTATCGCCAAACGTTGAGATAGTTCATTTACCATTACCTCCCCATTTTCATCCATGAGTGCAAAAATTGCCTTTAAGTAATTTTCTTCGGCCAAGGTATTCATAGTACAAAAGTAGAAATAATTTGATTGCCTTCACAAATTCGTCGATATTGATAAAATAAATTTGTTAGATACGACTAACAATTTTAAATTTACAAAACTAACAAGATGAATCATGCAGGCAATCAAGACAAGGAGAATTAGAATTTGTGGCACAAGAGCTTTAGGGTTTTGGATTGCAATGACCCTAAACTGTTACTACTTAACAGCGCAGAATCCTATGCAATCTAAGGATACATTGGATAGACTGGAGGAAATTGTCATTTCCGGAACCTTACAAGAAGTGAGCAAATCCTCCAGTTCTGTACCCATAGAACTTTACACGGCACAATTTTTTCGCAGCAATCCGGCACCCAGCCTATTTGAAGGCCTATTTCAGGTAAACGGTGTTCAACCACAGGTGAATTGCAATGTATGCAGTGCGGGTGACATCCATATTAATGGAATGGAAGGACCCTACACCTTGGTGTTAATTGACGGCATGCCGATTGTAAGTGGACTTTCCACTGTTTATGGATTATTTGGTATTCCACAATCTCTAATTGATCGTGTAGAAATTGTTAAAGGTCCTGCCTCTACGTTATACGGTAGCGAAGCCGTGGGCGGATTGATTAATGTAATTACTAAAAAGTCTTCCAATGCTCCCCGATTAGTTGTGGACTTGTTGCAAAATTCATGGGGCGAATTTTCTGCCGATATTGGAGGAAAATTAACAATCGCAAAAAATCATCACCTATTGCTAGGGCTGAACACCTACAATTATCAACAGTTACATGATAAAAACAAGGATAATTTCACTGATATACCGCAGGTTCAACGCGCATCGACTTTTGCAAAATGGAATATACAACGTAAAGAATTTCGAACTTTTTCTGTTGCCATGCGATGGGTTGGTGAAAATCGTTGGGGAGGTGATATTCGATGGAATAAACAATTTCAGGGGGGAGACAGTATCTACGGCGAACAAATCGCAACCAATAGGTGGGAAATTTTTGGTACCTATCAATTGCCAACTATCAAAAATATCAAGTTACAATTTAGCGGCAATGGCCATCATCAACAAAGCTATTACGGTAAATTAAACTTCCAAGCCAACCAACAAATATTATTTGGTCAATTATTATGGAATAAATCGGTTTCCATACACTCTATTCTCGCCGGATTTACCTATCGATTTACCTATTACGATGATAATACGCCTGCTACTTTTTCATTTCGTCCAGTAGCTTCGGGAATCAATATGCCTTCTCGAGTCCATTTGCCCGGTTTTTTCTTGCAGGATGAAATAGTATGTAACAACCGCAGTAAATT
>CAYUNO010000145.1:0-6130 GCA_964446075.1 uncultured Flavobacteriaceae bacterium
GAATTCGTTAATAGCATTACAGATCGGTATGAAGAACTTTATAAAGCCATGGCAGGTAAAGAAATTCAACGTCGTTCCTACCAAAATATCGATAATGAAATTGAAGCCAATATCAACAATTGTATTTCTAAATATTTATAAAATGAATATTAAAATAAGTATATCAGTATTTGGACTGTGTTCTTTATTACAGATAAATTACACGAAAGCTCAAACAGTTACTACGGTTTTAGGTAGTCAATATTTAGGTAGTGGTCAGTTTACAGGTCAATCTAACGTGGCCGTAGCAGATGAATTATTGAGTATGCCAGAAGGTGTTTGTGTTGATGTAAATGGTAAAATATTTGTTTCAGATCAGCACAATTTATGTGTAATGGATGGCGGTAGATCCATTGGTAGAGGCGGATTTATGGGGGATCCAAATGAACCCGGTGCAGTTGGATCAGATGATGGAACCGGAATCGTTTCTCGATTTAGTTCACCAACCGGTATTGCTGCTCATCCTTCAAGCAATGATATTTTCGTTTGTGACAGAGATAATGGAATGATACGTAAATCCAGTAAATATGTAAACGTTTCTAACCCAGCTATTGTTTCTTGGGTTGCTGGTCAATATTCTTTCGAGGGAGATCATAAAGACGGTGCGGCGTCTGCAGCATATTTTTCAGCGCCTCAAGACATCGAGGTTAATTCTCAAGGTATCATCATTATAAGTGACTTTGGAAATGATTGTATTCGTTTGATTAAATCAGGCAATGTAAGCACTATCGCTGGAATGGCTAAAACACCCGGAGATGCTACAGGTAAGGGAACCGCAGCTCGTTTTGATGCTCCTTATGGTATAGCTTTAGAAACAGATAGTACCGTTTTAATTGCCGATAGGAATAATAAGAAAATTAAACGACTAAATATTAATTCGGGTATGGTAACCAATGTGGTTACATCTGGATTAGATATGCCTACAGATGTGGTGCTTGCAAAAGGTAAAATATATATCGCAGATGGAAACTGTATCCGTGTTTGGGATGGCTCAAATTTGAGAGTATATATTGGCAGTGATGTGCAAGCGGGTTACAAAGATGGTACAGGCTCGGGCGTATTATTCAATACAATAAATCATATTTCATTCAGAAACTCAGATGAGTCAATCTATGCCGTTGATATGGGAAATAATGTGTTAAGAAAAATTACATTGGTTGACGCTCCAATTCCTTCCTTTGTTGCAAATAATGTTTCTCCAGTTGTAAATCAAACTGTTGAATTAAAAAGTACTTCAACAAATACCACCAGTCAGACATGGACGATTACACCATCCAGTTACACGTTGAAAGCGGGATCCGTGGAAACAGATAAAGTTATTTTTGTATCATTCAACTCTACTGGTACCTATACAATTTCACTAAAAGCTACAAATATTTCTAGTTCCGAAGTACTGACTAAAAATAATTACATCAGTGTTTCAAATATTACTACCGTTAAACCCAATGCCGATTTTGCCGCCGATATTACCAATCCATTGAAAGATCAATCTATACGGTTGGTAGACTTATCTTCTAATAATCCTACCTCGTATATTTGGACAGTTACACCCAATACCATTACTTTTTTAAATGGGACAACCTCAACTTCGCAGTTTCCTGTAATTAAATGCAATGCATTAGGTAGTTATACAGTGAAATTAGAGGCAACCAATGCCAACGGAACTGGAACAATTACTAAGAATCAGTATATAAACTGTGTTGCAAATAATCTTGAATTAATTAATAGTCGTTCTAGTTTGATTGCAGTTTATCCAAATCCAACAGAGAACGTTACATTTCTTCAAGGAATTGAAGATATTCAGAGTTTAATGGTATACAATATTCATGGAGCAATTGTAAAGGTTGATTTTATTGGAAATAAAATTGATTTAAGTAATGTATCCCCTGGACTTTATTCTATCCATGGTTTTGATGTTAATCATCGATTCTTCAAAGCCAGAGTACTGGTTAATAGATAAAAGTGTTTTGGGGCTTAAATAAATATTTAGTTAAAATTCCAAAAGGCATCAAATTTCAATTTGGTGCCTTTTTGCTGATTTATAACATTGAATTAATATTTAGGTTACTTTTTGTAATTGTTTCGGTAGAAGCAAGTGATATACTGCATGTATTATTGTATTCTACAGTTAATGGTTTCCCATTAGATGTATCCATTGTAGGTTATTTGATGTTGATAATCAATGTTCTTTTTGTCTTGGGGAATTTATGTAAATCAAAAAAGAATAATCAATTCGGGCTAGAATGGTTTTATCTAAGGATATTTTCCTTGCTGCTTTCCATTCTTCTAATACTACACGTCATTGTATTATTTTCTGATGTTTTTTTATTTCATTATTGGCAATGGAGAATTAATTCACAAGCAATTGCATATTTGTTTAATTGGGAAATCATACTGCAAACATTACCTGCAGTTGTCTTGGTTGCCGTTTTTGTTTTATTAGGGATTATAGCGTACACTTTATTTAAACTTCCTCAAAAATTTAGTAAAATAATTTATGAATATAGACCTGCGCTGCCAGGCAGTTTTATTTTTATATTGCCCATTTACTTTGTTTTAGCACGTGGAGGAATAGCCGCTACTCCAATTAACTTAGGTTCTGTATTAAAAGAAGGTAACATATTAGTAAAAGTATCTTCCTTAAATGGAGTTTGGAATGCGTTATATTCAATTTCGAATATCCAATCAATACAACCTTTAAATAGTTTAATTGTTAACCAAAAATTTGAAGAAGAGGCCTACAATCATTATTACCCTAATAATAATTTGAATGATTCCATCGTGTCATCAGAAGTAAAGGCATTTTGGTTAAATGATACCAAATTAAAACCGGATGTGCATTTAATTATTCTGGAAGGAATTAATCAACATTGGTTGGAAAGAAATAACTCTCCACTAGTACAGTTAAAGAAGTTAGGTACTGATTTTTTCAGTTTTTCTAGGTGCTATGCCGTAGGCGATAGAACGGATAAAGGATTAGCGTCATTAATGGGAGGATGGCCTGGAGAACCTGGCCCGGGAATATTGTACTCCCCAGATCGTTGGAATAATTTAATTGGATTAGCTAATGTCTTGAAATCCAGTAATTATGCATCGGAATTCTGGTATGGTGGCGATGATGATTTTGCCAATACAGGTGCTTTTTTAAAATCGATGGGTTTTGATAATTTATTCGATATCAATTTTATTGATCACTATTATTCTAAAAAAAAGTTATCTGATATTAACATTAAGGAAGAATCCATACAGATAAGAAAGATAAAATGGGGATTTTCCGATATATCTACTGCGGAGGCTATAATAAATACAAAACTTAAATCTCAAGCCCCACATTTAACAAAAAAAACAAAATCAAATCCTGTCTTTAGAACATGGCTAACCTTATCTACTCACGAACCGTTTGACATTGTTGGAGATTATTTATTTAAATCAGATGAAGAATTATTTGTTTCATCCATGAAACATCTGGATTCTGCGGTTTTTAACTATATTAACTCTTTAGTTAAAGATAAAAATGTATGGAATAATAGTCTGGTAATTATTGTATCTGATCATGGAAAAGTATTTGGATTGGAAGATGTACCGTGGTCAGAATCAGAGTTTTTTAGAATTCCATTAATGATTGGAGGAGGAGCGCTTAGGAACGATTTGAGAGGTAAAAAATGGAATTCAACTGTCAGTCAATCAGACTTGTATGCCACTTTGTCTTATATGCTGACAAATAGGAGGGTAACGAATGAAAAGACTTGGGGTCGTCCTATGTTTAATTTCAATGGTTTTCAGCAAGCGTTGTGTTTCAAAGGAGATTATTCGTTGTTGATTGATCGAGAAATTGAAGATTTAGGGCATATACAAGAATCTATTAATCTATTAGATACCATGGAGTTACGTAGACGATCATTACAATCAAAAATAATTCGGAATTATTTTCGTTTTATAAAGTAACAAAATGATGTGTTGTGTTGTCTATAGAATAAATGGCATTCATTTTGTTAAAATAAAAGTGTTATGAACAAGAGAACCAAGAACATACTTATAATTGTCTTACTTCTGCTTGTTAATGTTGTAGGATTTTATCTCGCCAATAGTTATTTCAATCCTTCCGATTGCAATAATTGCGAAACTGCTAAAAATGCTTTTTCAAGTTGGTTAGGAACTAAAGCTACCTTCGAACAAACTGCTAGATGGATCGATTCTCTAGCTAATTTATTAAAGATTTTTAAAGCTGCTTAAAATTACGTTGGTAGAAAGAATCGACCAATTAATAGTAAACTTAAAAACCTTTATTCTAAGGTACAAACTATATCATTTATTTTTCTGGGCAATTTATTTAGTCTCTGCTGCTATTTTTTTACCCGTTTCAAAGAACATCGGACTAACTATTATTAAGCAACTTCCAATTTTTGTTCTTCATGCAATTGTGGTTTATGGTAATTTTTATATTCTCATACCCAGATTTCTCCTTGTAAGGAATTACTTATCTTATGTAATTGGTGTTGTATTGTTGGTATTCTCCGTTACTTTTCCCATAGCCATTTTGTTTCATATCATTATTGAGAATCATGAATTTCAGTCCATGGTTTGGTCTCCTGTTTTTTTGTATTTATTGGCTTTAAGTGTTTTGTTCTCCGTTATACTAACCATGTTGTTAAAATTTTTGAAACAATGGTATGAGGACCAACGAATAAGTAGGGAGCTCACTAAGGTGCAATTGGAGACCGAGTTGAAATTTTTAAAGGCACAAATTAATCCCCATTTTTTATTCAATTCTCTGAATAATCTCTATGCGCTAACATTAAAAAAATCCGATTTAGCCCCAGAAGTTGTACTCCGTTTAAGCGATATTTTACGTTACGTATTATACGATACGAATTTAGGGTCAGTAGATATCCAAAAAGAATTATCACATTTACGTGATTTTATAGAATTGGAGAAAATTAGATTAGGGGATAGAGTTAAGATTTCTGTAGACATAGTGGAACCTCCAGTTGATATGAATATTGAACCGATGCTATACCTTACTTTATTAGAAAATGCATTCAAACATGGATCTAATGGATTAACGGATGAAGCTTGGGTAAAAGTTAACGGCTATCCAACTTTGGATGGTTACTCAATGAAAATTGAAAATTCAATCACAAACGGTATTGTAAAAGCCAAATCAGAAATTGGCGGAATAGGATTGGAGAATTTAAAAAAACGATTAACATTAACTTATGGGGATAAATTCAATCTTAGTATTAATCACTTGGAAAACTCCTATTCGGTATTACTCGACATAAAATTAATTAATAAATAGCTATGAATCAAACCATTAAATGTATTTTAATTGAAGATGAACCATTAGCACAAGAAGTTCTTCAGGCTCACATAAGCAATCATCCACAGTTAGAAATAATTGAGATTTTTAATAATGGAATTGATGCCAAAAATTGGTTAACCAACAATTCAGAAATCCCTGATGTAGTCTTTACAGATATTGAAATGCCTGGATTAAATGGGTTAGAATTAACACGTGGACAATACCCGGCTCCGTATGCTGTGATTTTTACAACTGCACATCCAAATTTTGCAACCGATGCATTTGAAATTGAGGCATTGGATTATTTATTAAAACCCATTGCTCCAGATCGATTTGCTAAAGCCGTAAAGAGAATTGACGAATATGTTTCCTTGAAAAAGAATGTAGATAAGGAAAGCAGCTTGGATAAGGACTTTATTTTCATCAAAGTTGATGGGCAACATCAAAAGGTTTATTACAACGATATTTATTTTGTTGAAGCCTTTGCAGACTATGTGAAAATTTGGCTGTCTGCAGATAAAAGAATTGTAACGCTTCAAACAATGCGTAATATGGAAAACGCGCTTCCAAAATCAAATTTTTTGAGAATACATAGGAGTTTTATTGTTGCACTAGATAAAATTGAGAGTATTCAAAATTCAAATTTAGTCCTGGCTGGAAAACAATTACCCATTGGTAAAAATTACAAAGAAGCTGTCCTAGAATTGGTCAGTAAATCCCGTCTGTAGGTACTTTCAGTTTTGTGACAATTCTATGATATTTCGATGGCTTTTTTAACTCGATTTTGAG
>CAYUNO010000146.1:0-6076 GCA_964446075.1 uncultured Flavobacteriaceae bacterium
CAAAATCACTGTTAGTATTACCCGAAATGGCTTCTACTGGGTTTACCATGCAGCCACACTTGCATGCGGAGTTTGCCGATAGTGATACCATGAAATGGCTAAAGGATAAAAGCGATGATATTTGTATTTGTTTGTCTTTATCGTTTAATAAAGATGGAAAGTATTTTAATCGTTTTTTGGCAATTAGCAACGGTGAGGTAATCTGTCAGTACGATAAAAAGCACCTTTTTTCGTATGCAAAGGAAGACCAACATTACGAGTCAGGGAATCAATCTGCGTTTTTTATGTATCAGGGTTGGAAGATCGTTCCAATGGTGTGTTTCGACCTTCGATTTCCTGCTTGGATACGAAAAGCGTTTCTCCAATCGGACTCTAACAATTCCTCAGATGTTAATGTTGGAGTAAATTCTGTTCCTGAAGTTTTATTGGTGGTTGCCAATTGGCCACAAGCGAGAATGCTGGCGTGGGATACATTGTTGAAAGCACGGAGTATCGAAAATCAATGCTATACCGTTGCCGTAAATCGAGTAGGTATCGATGGAAACGGAATCAAGCATGTGGGTAGATCGCAGGTGGTTTCCTTCGATGGCGAGTATTTGTTGTCGCCTTTTGAACGCGAAAGTTTAGCTCAAGTTACTTTAGAACACAAACCTTTATTGAATTTTAGGGAACGTTTCCCTTTTTTGGCGGAGGCAGATTTCAATCTGTTTTAATCGATTAACCCGAATCCATCGGATTTGTTCGGATTGCTTCTAAATTACCTTATTTTTGCACTGTGAATGCAGAACAACATAAGGATATAAAAGGCCGTGCAGAGGCTTTGAGGAGGTATCTTTGACTTGGATAGAAAATTAGCGGAAATCGCAGACGAAGAATCACAAACCTTAGACCCAGGATTCTGGGATGATCCCAAAAAAGCGGAAGCGCACATGCGAAAAATCCGTGAAAAGAAAATTTGGACCGAAGCTTATGGTAACATCGAATCCATCATGGGCGATTTGGAGGTATTGGTAGAGTTTCAGGAAATGGGCGAGGCAACCCATGAGGAAGTCCATCAACAATACGAAAATCTTATCACAGCAGTGGAGGAGCTGGAGTTTAAAAACATGCTCCAAAACGAAGAAGATAAGTTGGGTTGTGTATTAGAAATAAACGCAGGAGCCGGTGGAACAGAAAGTTGTGATTGGGCGGAAATGTTGATGCGTATGTATCTGATGTGGGGAGAGAAAAATGGAATGTCTATTTCTGAATTAGACCGACAAGATGGGGAAGTAGCAGGTATTAAAAGTGTTTCGTTAGAATTTAGAGGCGACTTTGCTTTCGGGTATCTTAAAGGGGAAAACGGGGTGCATCGTATGGTGAGGATATCGCCGTTTGATTCCAATGCGCGCCGGCACACGTCGTTCGTGAGTGTGTACGTTTATCCACTAGTAGACGATACCATTGAAATTGATATAAAGCCTTCCGAAATTGAATTGCACACTTCACGAAGCGGTGGTGCCGGCGGGCAGAACGTGAACAAGGTAGAAACCAAGGTACAATTAACCCACATTCCCACTGGTATTGTGGTAGTTTGTCAGGTGGAACGTAACCAGCTGGGCAACCGCGAACGCGCAATGCAGATGTTGAAATCGCGATTATACGAATTGGAAGTATCCAAAAGAAATGCCGCAAGAGCGGAAATCGAAGATTCAAAAATGAAAATCGAGTGGGGTTCTCAAATTAGAAACTATGTTTTCCATCCATATAAGCTGATTAAAGACGTTAGAACAGGGGAGGAGACCTCGAATGTGCAAAATGTTATGGACGGCGAACTGTGGCCGTTTATCAAGAGTTATTTGTTAGCAGCTAGCGGTGGCGAACTGAAAAAGTAACCAATCACTTCACCTATTTCTGTTTCAAAGCCAAATCGTAGGTTTCCAAGCATCGATTTCTTGCAAATGCGTGGTCTACAATAGGTTTGCTATAGGTTAGGGAATCAAATTCTGGAACCCACTTGCGGATATACGTTTTTTGCTTGTCGAACTTATCGGTTTGTGCCGATGGATTGAATATTCTAAAGTACGGAGCAGCGTCTACTCCGGACCCTGCAGCCCATTGCCAACCGCCATTATTGGAAGACAATTCAAAGTCTAGCAACTTTTCGGCAAAATAGGCTTCGCCCCATCGCCAATCGATCAATAAATGCTTGGTTAAAAAGCTTGCCACAATCATTCGAACCCGATTATGCATAAATCCAGTTGCGTTTAATTCTCGCATTCCAGCATCCACAATGGGATAGCCAGTTTCTCCATTTTTCCAGGCTTCAAATTCTTGTTCGTTGTTTCTCCACTGGATAAAGTCGTATTGGGGTTTAAACGCGCCCTTCACCACGTGGGGAAAATGCCACAAAATTTGCATATAAAAGTCCCTCCAAATCAATTCGTTAACAAACGTTTGGTTCAGGTTCAATGCTTTGGCTAATTTTTCACGTATACTTATAGTCCCAAAACGAAAGTGCAATCCCAATCGAGAAGTGCCTTGGATGCCTGGGAAATCCCTCTTTTCGCTATAATTCGCTATGATTTGTTGGGAAACAGTGCGATCGGGATAGTTAAAATGAAACGACTCAAACCCCATTGACTCTAAGGTAGGGATTTCGGTAACAAGGCCTAAGGTTAACTTAAACTTCCCCGATGCTACATCAAACAACGGCACATTTTCGCCAAAATTGATTAAGTCTAGTCCTTGCAACTGGTGTTCCGACGGATAATGGGTAGTAAATTCAATTCCATCGACCTGCTGAATTACATCTTTTTGTAATCTAGCCATCCATTTTCTGCTGTACGGTGTAAAGACGGTATACGGCTTGCCATCGTCTTTCACCACTTCGTTCCCTTCGTAGATACACTGATCTTTAAAACTGTAGAAAGTGCAGCCGTTTTCCATGGCATATTGATGCACCTTCTGATCTCGCAAAATAGCCGAAGGCTCGTAGTCGCGATTGCAAAATATTGCATTCACATCGCCATAGGCAATCCGTTCCTTCCATAATTCCACTGGATCGCCGTACCAAACCTCAAGTTGATTTCTATTGTTTGATTTATCGCTAATTTCAGATTTTAATCTATGTAGCTCCTGGTGGATAAATTGAACTCGAGCATCCCTTTTAGGGAGTTTGGATAAGATGTTTTTATCAAAAATGAAAACGCAACGAACAGGTATTTCCGATTGCAATGCTTGATACAAGCCGTGATTATCGTGCAAACGCAAGTCCCTGCGAAACCAAAAGAAGTTTATTTTTTTCATGTATGTTATACCGTTGAGTTTTTGGATAAATGTTGAATAGCTTGTTCTATGGTAGGGTATTGGAAGGTAAATCCTGCGTCAAGTAACTTTTGTGAACTTACGCGTTGATTGGTTAAGGCTAAAACAGACCTTTCGCCCCAAGCAATGCGCATAACAAATCCGGGGATAACAGGTCTTAGGTGCAACGACTTTCCTCCCGACAACCAACGCAGGCTTCGCCAAACTCCGTTTAATACATTGCCAAATACTTGTAAACCTTGCATCACCGTACTCTTTCCAGCTAATTTCAATGGGTAGTGTTCCACCGCTAGACCTACTTCTTTTTGTAGGCTTACTTGCGGGGAAACTCCATTGTAAATTCCCGATGGAATGTTTCCTAGTGAAGATTCTATGAAGATTTTTGCTAAGTCGTGGATGTGGATCCAACTCCAAACATTATTACCGCTTCCAGTACTGCCCACCATGCCGCTCATCACATATTGGTAATACGAGGCTTGCAGCAATTTGGATCGGTTGGATAAAACAAGTCCAATTCGAATGGTGTACACATCCATAATTTCCTTAAGTAATTGAATCTCTTGTTCCCATACTGAACACACATCAGACAAAAAACCAGTCCCTTTCTCGGTGGTTTCTGTGATGGTTGAGGAATATGGATCGGGATAATACCCTATGGCACTGGCGCTTACTATTCGTTTTGGTGGATTTTTGCATTCCCTTAAGCAGCGTACCAAGTCCTTGGTGCCATTCACTCTGCTAGATAGAATTTCGGATTTATGTTTTTTCGTCCAGGGTAAACCCACATTTGCACCCGCTAAATGGATAACCGCTTCAGCGCCTTCCAATACTTCGGGATTGCTCCAAAAATATTTTTTTTCGTTTGCTAAATCTTTTTCCGTTAATGAATTGTTAGTATCCCAACGTTTTAGTGTCTTTACTTCGAAGCCTTGTTGTTTAAGACTTGTTTCGATGGTAGATCCAACTAAACCCGATGCACCTGTAATAACAAAAAATTTAACCATGTCCGATAATAATTATCAAGTATTCGACAATAGAAACAAAGAAGATTCGAAAAAGTCGAAA
The DNA here is from genome assembly GCA_964446075.1 of uncultured Flavobacteriaceae bacterium. Lineage (GTDB taxonomy): Bacteria > Bacteroidota > Bacteroidia > NS11-12g > UBA955 > JAGKXC01. The sequence goes on from CAYUNO010000146.1 coordinate 4,372, forward strand.
AAAGATTTTAGGGATAAGTACTTTATCAAAGACATTGAAAATATCACCGGTATTAAAGCGTACACCCTCCGCATTTGGGAGCAACGCTATGGAATGCTGGTTCCAAAACGTACAGACACAAATATTCGCTATTACGAGGAGGATGATCTCAAATACATGATGAACATCGCCATACTCAACGCCAATGGTTATAAGATTTCAAGGATAGCCAAAATGAGTCGGGAAGAGGTTCAACGTAGAACACTCGTGATATCTGAAAACAACTCTTCGTATCAACAACAAATTCAAGCCCTGGCTTCAGCAATGTTGGATTTCGATGAAAGAGAGTTTAATAAGATTCTTTCCATCAATATTTTAAAATTAGGGATGGAAGAAACTACTACGCACATCATTTTTCCATTTTTGGCGCACGTAGGTATTTTGTGGCTTAGCGGATCTATACACATTGCACACGAACATTTTATTTCGAGTTTGATTAAACAACGAATGTTTGTGGCTATCGATCAACTCAATGTGCCGGTTTCGCCCGTTTGCAAGAAGTTTTTATTATTCTTGCCCAATGGCGAAAATCATGAGTTGAGTTTGCTCTTTGCTTCGTTTATTTTACGATCACGCGGACACAAGGTAATCTATTTAGGGACAAGCACTCCCATCGATGACTTAAACAAAATATTTAAGATTCATAATCCGGATGTGATCTTCTGTGCAGTTACGAATTCAAATCAAATGATGCCAGTTCAAGTCTACATGAATACTTTAAGCAGGAGTTTTCCCAACACGGATGTATTACTTACTGGTAATCAGGTTATTAAGCGCAGAGACTTAAAGATTCCATCAAATGTTAAAATCATAGGTAGTCCAGACGATTTCTTGGTGTATTTGGATGTTGATCTGGCTCAAACGGGTCAAGGCAAATCAAAATCGTCCTCAAGTAAATCCACTTCCAATGGCGAAAAGACCTCTGCCAACAATGGTTACGTTAATGGAAACGGAACCTACAGTAACGGTAACGGAAGTAATGGGTACTCCAAAGGTAGCTAACCCTTATGTTCTTGAATCGTTTCAAACGAAATCAATAAATAACTAGATTCTCTCTTATTCTGCACTGTAAAATCGCTTTATATCCACTTCCGGATTTATAGGATTGTCTGAACAAAGATGATTGGCCATCATGGGCGCAAGCCAACTACACAAGCTACTGCCTTTGCTTCCCAATCCGTTGAAAATATAACAATTCGACATTCCCTTTACTGGGGATTTTCCAAGGTAGGGTCTTCGGTTTTGAACTGTGGGTCGAATTCCGCGCTTGTGAGCGATTAACTCAACCGGAAAGGGTAGCCAACTTCGTACTTGAGATAAAAGTCTCTCAGCGTCCTCGTTTTGGGAGTTGTTGATGTTTTCTCCTTTGATGAAGTTGCTTCCGATTAGCCATGTATTCTTCTCCGCAGGAATTAACCATAAACCACGCTTGTACATGCGATCTGGAGTTAATTCGGGAATAGCAACAGTAAGTATATCTCCGCCTGTGGGGTCGTAGAACAATTCCGGGAACAAGGGATTGTTTATTCCATTTGCTCCTTGGCAAAATACGATGAATTTATAATTGGGTTGATTTAATCGAAAATCGCCGAAATGCGATTTAATTGTCAATTCTTCAATGGGGAATTTTTCATCAAACCAAGTCACGCCCTGTTTGATCAAATAC
>CAYUNO010000147.1:0-6040 GCA_964446075.1 uncultured Flavobacteriaceae bacterium
AAGGTAAAGCCAGGGGATAATGTAAAATTGGGACAAGTTTTGTTTACATTGTCCGGCTCTGCTGTTATTGAATGGCAAGAGCAATATTTAGAATCAGCCCAACAATTGAAACTGATGCAAAGTAATTGGGAAAGGGACAAACAGTTATTTGAGAAGAAAGCGATTAGTGAGAGACAGTGGCAGGAATCTCAATCTCAATTTCGAATTGCGGATTCCAAGTATAAGGCATTTAAAGCGAAATTGGCACTTCTTGGAATTTCAACGAGTGCGATGGAAACAGGTAATATTCAGTCTTTTATCAGTATGCGTTCTCCTGCGAATGGAATGGTGGAGAAGGTGGCTTTGAACCAGGGGGATTTTGCGAATTCGGATGCTGTGGTTGTTCGGCTTACAAAACCATCGGCACAACAGTGGGTTATCCGAGCTTTACCACAGGATGTGGATTTGTTATCGGTAGGAAATCGCTGTATTTGTACGTTTGTAAATGGTAAAGTAGTTGAAACCAAAATCACTTCCATTGCTTCGGAATTGGGAGCCAACAATTTGATTAATGTTTATGTACAGTCTATAGTTGGGCAGGGGGGGATGCCTCGTTTTGGAAGTAGTTTTGCCGCTCAAGTTTATCTAAATAACCAACTAAATTGGGTGTTGCCTACTTCGGCTGTGATTGAATCGGATGGAAAGAAATATTGTTTTATTTCTGTAAAATCGGGTGTGTTTCGCTTAACTGAAATCGAAACTATGGGTTCGGCTGATGGTTTTTGGATCGTTAAAAAGCCAATAAACGATAAAGTTGTAATGGAAGGTGCTTATTGGATTTGGATGCAAATGAATCAATCGGAAGAGTAGATGGTGTTTACGGAAGATGTTGTCCGGGATGTATTTACGGGTGGTTTTATTGAGTTTTTTTGGCCAAAAGTTCCCAAGACCAAATACCCAGTTTATGCAAGCGATATCGAAGTGCTACGCCTAAACACCCTAAGCCGTACACTGCGGAATTACGGAGGTTGATAGAACTTGCCTCTGGGAAATATTTGGTAGGGCAACTTACTTCGCCAATAACGTACCCCGCATTAACGGCCTGTGCCATGATTTGATTGTCGAACAAGAAGTTGTTGGAGTTTAGTTCCCAAAGAGTATTCTCCAACACTTCTTTGGAAAAAGCTCGGTAACCGGTATGGTATTCGCTCACATGTTGGCCCATTAAGAGATTTTCTATCCAAGTAAGGATCCTATTGGAGAGATATTTTATCAGGGGCATGCCTCCTTTGAGTGCACCTACTCCTAAAATTCTTGAACCTAAAACAACGGGGTACAATCCGGTTGCTACCATATGAGCCATGGCAGGTATTAGTTTTGGGGTATATTGGTAATCGGGGTGCAACATGATGATGATATCGGCATTTAATTCAAGTGCTTTTCTGTAACAAGTTTTTTGATTTCCGCCGTATCCAAGGTTTTTTTCGTGTTTGATTCGATGTTTAATGCCCAATTTTTCACCCAATTCTAAGGTTTCATCGCCACCGGCATCGTCCACTAAAACTACATCATCCACAACATCCATAGGGATTTCCCGGTAGGTGCGTTCCAAAGTGAGGGCAGCATTGTAGGCTGGAAGTACTACCACAACTTTTTTCCCATGAATCATTGGGCGAAAATAACCAAGGATAAGGGTAAATTTGCAACTGCTTGATAAGCATGTACCACAATCATGGGAATTAGTTTCAATATTTTGCGATTAGCATCTGGGAAAATTTCTGAGAGATTGAGACTGGTTTTTTGCATTTGGCTTTTTTGGATACCCTTCCATTTGCTTGCTCAAACGGAAGATATTAAAATGCCGGAAGGCAGTTTGCCCATGTTGAATTTAATACAGTATGGAGATTCTTCAAAAATAACCCAGTGGAATGAGCGGCGGCGGCAGTCTGAAATTCAAGGTATGCCATTGCAAATCTTACATATTGGGGATTCTCATGTTCAGAGCGGTGCATTGTCTTTGGTGGCGCGAAAGCAGTTGCAGCAGGTATTTGGATCGGGAGGATTGGGGTTGGCATTTCCTTATTCGGCGGCCAAGACCTATACTCCTCGAGGCTACAAAACTCGATTTACCGGGAAATACACCTTTGCTAAGAGTTTTACTTTACCCCCAAAATTACCATTGGGATTGTTGGGTGCAACTATAAAAACAAGCGATCCAACAGCGAGATTGCGATTTTTAAATTTGCCCCCGGCGCCGGTTAATACTAAATTTATGGTAGAGATTTGGGCCGATGGCTCTGACTCCATGTTTCAATTGCAAGTTTGGGATGGAAAGGCTTGGCAGACAATGGATGTGGTGTCTCAATCTCCATTTTATACGCAAACCGTTGCCGAAGGAGGAAATCGTGTATTATCGGATACTACTACCGATGCTGTAGAATTAGTGAACGCGGAATTGCCTGTATCAACCATATTTTTTGAAGACTGGAAAGTGTATCGATCGGCTATCTCAATTTCCGATTCGGTCGTTATTCGATTTCAGAAACTCAATGAAAAGCAACGTCAAATAGAAATATATGGTGTTAATATTTATACAGTTGCTGATTTGGGGAACGATTCTACCATGGCCGCTGCACAACCTTCTGGGTTGTTGTATCATTCTGTAGGAATGGGCGGGGCTCGATTTGAATCGTTGTTGTACGAATCCTTACTGCCACAACAACTACAATATTTGAATCCACAGTTGGTGATTTTGGATTTTGGGACCAACGATGTCGCTCCGTTAGCTACCTATCCCGAAAAATTGCGAGAGCAAATTGAAATGGCTATCGATATTATTCAACATGCATTGCCTAATTCCTTAGTTCTGTTGGTTACACCAATGGATATGGAGTATCGGGGTAAAAAGGTTGTTCATACGTATCCTTTGGCGGAAGAAATCAAAGAAATTGCTCAGCAGAAAGGCTGTTTGTTGTGGAATTACTATTGGATAACTGGGGCGAAAGGTTCACTAACACGTTGGCAAGCAGATAAAAAAGTTTCCTCGGATGGAATTCATATGACAGAACCTGGATATTGGTTGAAAGGAAATTTATTTGCAACGTCGATGTTGGAATTGATGTCTTCCGTGAATACGGGTAATTTACCAATGCAACGGTGGTTGAATGAGGATTCTGTTTGGCTCGTTTGGAATGGTATTTTATCAGAAAAACAAAAAAGAAAATCTAAACCGGTTATTACCCCATCTTTGCTAGAAAAATCGGCGGTTTTGCCTCAGTCTAGGGATGTGTCTCCTGCAAAAGCAATTACAAAATCGGACCCTACAAAAACTACAAGTGGAACGGGTGCACCACAAAAGAGTGGAATAGTGAGTAGCACTCCTCAAAAAAATGTACCGGTCAAATCTCAGCCAGTAAATAATAAACCGATTACAACATCGCCATTTATCAATCCCCAAGTAGCGATTGCAAACCCGAGAAATAATTCTTCAATGGGTTCCATAGAGCCAAATAAAACAAAAGTAGTTGAGAAAAAAATGCGACATACCGTGAAGCCAGGGGAGGATATTTTTGATATTGCGTTTGAATTTGGAGTAACCGTTGCTCAAATAAGAAAGTGGAATGGGTTAAATTCAAATAATTTACAAGCTGGGAAAGTGATTGTGATTATAAAATCGGCTCCCGTTGGCCCTCGTCGATAATTTTGCAAAAGAATTGAAAAAAATTGTACATTCGTTAAGATTTACCCTTGACATTAAACATACATTTAACCCAGATTTAAAATAGATAGATGATGTTGCAACGATTGAATTCGGGATTGATTTTGGGGATAACGGCTATATTTCCAGTATGTATCCAAGCTCAACCAACGGCTGCTTCAGGAGGAAGGGTCGCTTCTAATTCCAATGGAACGAAGAGTGTTGTTGTATATTCATTGGCGGATGACAAGCATTCAACCGCAGATAAAAAGTTTATATTACAGGAAATAAAAGGCGAATTACCTGTTTTAGTTTGTAATTCCAAACCCGAAGTTGCCGCAGCAGTCAATAATTATTTGTATGAATCCTTAGTAGCCGATGAGCTAGATGGTGTCTACGGCGATGAAGAAATTGATGAATCATTGGTGTCGCCGGAGTTGGCGTCTAATTCTGCGCCGGATTCATCTACTGAAGAAGTGAGCAATACGAATTTATCTATTTCGGGGGAATTTGATTTTTATGGAGTTTTAGGGACTCGGACTCTTTTGGGATTAACCGTATTTTTTTTAACCGAAAAAGTTACAGGATCCGTAAAGAATCCGGTGTATGTAGAAGAACGAAATCATTATATGTTTGATGCTAATACGGGCGAAGCAATATCGTTTGAATTATTGACGAAGTTGCTGAGTGTAACTCCAGAGGCAATGCAGCAACGGATTTCAACTGCGTACAGTTTTGCCGTAGATGAGGCCTTAAAACAACCGTGTTTGATAGAGAACACAGACATGGCTGGCTTATTGAAATTGAATCAGCAATTGCGGAAATCCGATTTTTTAGCTGATGAATTTGTACGTTCTATTCCGGTCTATTTGCGTGGTAATTCCTTGGTGTTTGATAGACCAGTGTTGCCCGATGCTTATAAAGCCTGCGATCCCATGGGTATCGTGATGGAAATCAACGCGAAGTAGTTGTTGAATATCAACCCGTTGATTATCATAAAATAATCGACCAAAATTATGGGTAATTCCATTGGCACTGCTTACTTTTGATTTATGGATCTTTCATTAATTATTATTTCTGTATCGGTATTATTGGTGTTGACGTTATCTGTAACAACCGTTCAACAAGGTACTGTTTATGTTATCACCATGTTTGGTAAGTACCAAAGAATCATGTCTCCTGGACTTAATTTTAAAATTCCATTTCTGGAAGTAGTTTATAGAAAGGTTTCTGTACAAAATCGTTCTATAGAATTGGATTTTCAGGCGATTACGCAGGACCAGGCAAACGTATATTTTAAGGCTATGTTGCTGTATTCTGTTTTTGATAACCAGGAGCAAACGATAAAAAATGTGGCCTTTAAATTTGTGAATGATAGAGATTTTATGACCGCATTAATTCGAACCATTGAAGGTTCGGTTCGTGGTTTTGTAGCTACTAAAAGGCAAGCAGAGATATTATCGTTGAGAAAAGAAATTGTTGAATCGGTAAAGGATAGTATCGATAGTGTTTTAGAAAGTTGGGGTTATCATTTGTTGGATTTGCAATTGAACGATATCACCTTTGATGATGTTATTACAAAATCCATGGCTCAAGTGGTGGCGTCTTCCAATTTGAAGGCAGCGGCAGAGAACGAAGGTCAGGCATTATTAATTACCAAAACCAAAGCTGCCGAAGCGGAAGGAAATGCGATTAAGATTTCTGCGGAAGCGGAAAAAATAGCTGCTCAATTGCGAGGTGAAGGGGTGGCTTTATTTAGAAAAGAAGTTGCCAAAGGTCTAAGCGATGCTGCAACTCAGATGCAGGGAGCGAATTTGGATTCTTCCTTTTTATTATTCAGTATGTGGACAGAAGCCATTAAGAATTTTGCTTCAGAGGGTAGCGGTAATGTTATTTTCTTGGATGGTTCAACCGATGGTATGAACAAAACCATGAAGCAAATGATGGCGATGATGGCATCGGATGAATTGGACTTATCCGATAAGAAAATAAAGAAATAGTGAATTCAGGCTGGTACTATTGGCCAAATTTTATTGAACAAGAGAAGGCCACACAGTGGTTGAGAGATTTACGTGCAGAAACTCTGTGGGAACAGGGTAGTTTGCGGATGTATGGTAAAGAAATCCCCTTTCCCCGATTAATGGCGTGGTGTGGAGAGGAAGGTGCGGCCTATCGATTTTCAGGAAAAATCTACCAACCACAGGGGCTTACTCCACTTCTTTCGGCTATCAAAGATTCTATAGAAACTGTTATTCAGAAGCATCCAGAATTTTCTAAACTATTGCCTGGTATAGGGTTCAATTCTGTTTTATTGAATTGGTACAGGCAGGGTCAAGATTCGATGAGTTGGCATGCGGATGATGA
>CAYUNO010000148.1:0-3796 GCA_964446075.1 uncultured Flavobacteriaceae bacterium
TATTTTTGTTCTACCTGCCAATACCTTTACACAGGTGATGCACGTTGCTGATCAGCAATTAACCATGCCTCCGAAAAGTACTTGGATTGAACCCAAGTTAATGACTGGCTTTATTATACAGCAATTTTAAATCGCTGTTACAATACGAGTAGTTGTATTATCCGAACTTGATTAAATCACTCTTTGGTTTTCTGACTTTTTCAAGTTTGGCAAGAAAATCGGTTTCAGAATCTCGATAACCAATTGCAAGAATTACGGAACAGGATAACTTATCATTCGATGAATTAATAATTTCATCAACTGCTTTTCGATTAAATCCTTCCATGGGTGTAGAATCTACCTTTAAAGTCGCCGCTGTGGCCATGGCTATGCCAAGAGCAATATACGTTTGCATGCATGACCATGAAAATAGTTGTTGTTCAGACATCCCACCGGTGAACTTGATAATATTTGATTTGAAACCATCGAGATTTTCTATAGGAGTGCCGCGGGTTTCAGAAATTCGATTCATGTATTCATGAATATCTTCTTCAGTTACTGACTTCCAAGCGTTAAAGATGATTAAGTGGCTGGCTTCTGTAATTTGGGGTTGATTACTACAAGCCGATAACAAAGGCTTTCTTAACAAATTTTCTTTATCCAATACTAATACTTCAAACGCCTGTAACCCTAAAGAGGTAGGTGATAATACGATACTTTCTAATATTGTTGATAGTGCTTCTTCATTAACGCAATCGGCGTTATAACGTTTGGTAGCATAACGCCATTTTAGATCTCCAATAATTTCCATAATCAAGGAATAAACCTTGCTGAGAGTAAAAAAGTTTGCCTAAAACAGAGATAACTGCTTTTTTTCTTTTGATTCTACAATTAACCCAAATAATTCAGCAATATCGTTGTGTGTTTTTTGAAGTTGCTTTACATCAAAAGCATAAATACTGCTTGTCTTGTGGCTTTTCATAGAAATCAAGCCGCCTTCTTTTAATTTTTGAAGATGCCCAGAAACCGTGCTTTGACTGTAGGGTAAATGATCAACAATTTGCTGACAGGTGCTAGGTCCTTCGGACATCAAGTATTTAAGAATGGTAATTCTTGCAGGATGTCCCATTGCTTTTGTTACTTCAGAAATCTCTTCTAATGCTGAGTTGAATTGTGCTCTTTTAACCATTACTGTATTTATTGCGCATTGCAAATATACGATAATACATGCAAATACAATATTTATCGTATTTATTAAATAGAGATTGTTTTTAAATAGTGTTATTGCGATGATATCCAATATGTTGTTAAAAATGAAACATGATAAATATCATCCATCGCCACAATCTATGTCATAGAATTTAAAGTATACATCAGATAATTTGCATTGGTATTTATTGCATGTTTTTCAGGAAGAATTTAACATTAGAGCAAGCAGTGGTTCAATTGGAGACTATCTTATACCCACAATTAGAATCAGCCATTCGTCAGTTGAGTATAGATGCAATGGTATTGGTGGCAGGTGATGACAAAGAATTGCTATTCTTGGATATCCTAAGCGAGTTACAATCGGAGTTAACTATGCTTCAACAAATGGATCTGAATGTTTTTTTACCCAAGCTGAAATCATTAAGCATTCATGCTGAAAAACTGACTGAGGAGGAAAATTGTCAATTGATGAATTCGTTTGATAGAGTATCTGCTAAAAGAAGGAAGGTTATTAATCAAACAATGCAATTAAAAAGTTTGTGTAATAACTTCATGTCTAATTCAAACTGGACAGAATCAAAGTTAAAAAGTTGCAATTCATTATTTCTGTTCTATAAATATCTTATCGAATTCAATAATTTTCAAGAATTGACCCTCGCTCCATTGATTTTGAATCAGTTGGGTAATCCTATTTTAATTAAATAGTTAAATCATGATTATTGAAAATCAAAATAAGTCAACCATGTCAACTTGTTTCCATTGCGGCGTAAAGACACGTAATGCGATTATTCAAGATGGACATCAATTTTGTTGTAATGGCTGCAAAAACGTGTATCAATTGCTGAATAAAAACAACCTATGCAAGTATTATGATTTAAATAATCAACCAGGGAATAGTGTTCAGGGTAATACTGAAAATTATGCTAAATTCAATTTTCTGGAAGACGAACAATTATTGCAACCTTTGCTATCTTTCGATGGTCCAGAATTAAGAAAATTAGCATTTTATCTCCCTCAGATACATTGTAGTTCATGTTTGTATTTATTGGAAAATCTACATAAAATAAATCCAAATATTTCTGTTGCTCAACTTAATTTCACCAAGAAAGAACTATCCGTATCGTATTTTAAATCAACTATTTCCGCAAAGGAAATAGCAGTGCTTTTAAGCACTTTGGGTTATGAGCCCTATTTTAGTCTAAGCGATGTAAGTAATTCGGAAACAAAACAAACGATAATTGGAAATAAGCGATTGTACAGACTTGGAGTTGCTGGATTCGCCTTCAGCAATATCATGTTGATGAGTTTCCCCGAGTATTTCGATTGGGGTAAAGATGTTGACGGCTTGGGTATATATTTTCAATGGTTTAGTTTCATTCTATCAATTCCAGTATTTTTTTATTCGGCCCAAGAGTTTTATTCTATTGCATGGGGCGGCATCAAAAAGAAATACTTAACTATTGATCTACCTATAGTTTTGGCCTTGATCATTACTTTTTCTAGGAGTATTTATGAAATTATTACCCAATCTGGTCCTGGGTACTTTGATTCTTTATCCGGAATCGTGTTTTTCATGTTATTAGGTAGATATCTTCAAGATAAAACGTATGAAAATTTATCGTTTTCTCGCGATTATTCCAGTTATTTTCCATTAAGCGCACACGTTTGGAATTTGGGTAAAGAACAGGAAGTTGCGATAAATGAAATAAAAATCAATGATGAGATCATTATTCATAATCAAGAAATTATTGTTTGTGATGGGATTTTAGCCAGCGGGCTGGCGGTGATTGATTATAGTTTTGTAACTGGAGAGAGTACACCAGTAACAATTCGAGAAGGGGAATGGTTGTATGCAGGTGGTAGGCAATTGGGATCATCTATTCGACTAATTGCTCAAAAAACAGTTGCACAAGGATATTTAGTTTCTCTGTGGAATCAATCGGCGAAGGAAAATGAAGCCTCAAAAATAGAAATTCCTATTCAGACCGATGAGAATAATTATATTCACGTAGCTTCACAATGGTTTACTATTGGACTCTTTTTAATTGCTATCGTAGCTGCAATTTATTGGTTTTATTATGATCCTTCGCAAATATTGCACGTGGTTACATCGATCTTGATTGTAGCTTGTCCTTGTGCTTTGTTGTTGAGTGTGACGTTTACAAATGGTCATGTGCTATCTGCTTTAGCTCGACATGGATTGTATGTTCGAAATGCAACCTCTTTGGAAAGATGGCGAAATGCAGATGTGGTAATTTTTGATAAAACTGGAACATTGACAGATACTACACATCCTGATATTCATTATTCTGGTAAAGAATTATCTGATGATCAATTGGATGTAATTGCAGCTGTTACCAGGGAAAGTATACATCCTGTTGCACGAGCTATTTCAAAATACTTGGATAGGGCACAAGTGCCACTAGAAAGTGTTGAAAATGTAAATGGTCAAGGTGTCTGTGCTACTTCAGGAAAAGATACCATTCGCATCGGGAATCGCTCGTTTGTTGGCTTAAGTGAAACCTATTCTGTTGGGGAATCCGGATTGAGAGATTCTTCTAATTCAGCAGTGGGTAGTGAAATTTGGATTCGAATTAATCATGAAATA
>CAYUNO010000148.1:3806-5969 GCA_964446075.1 uncultured Flavobacteriaceae bacterium
TACTATAAAGAGTCGATATCGCCAGAACCTTGAATTAATGATGAAAACAGTAGGAAAAAGAGCGAATGTATCGGTACTTAGCGGGGATAATTCCTCGGAGGAAAGTCAGCTTTTACAATTAATTCCCTATAAAACACCGGTGAAATTTGAGGTTAAACCTCATGAAAAAAAAGACTATATCGCACAATTACAATTAATTGGTAAGAAGGTAATGATGGTAGGGGATGGACTAAATGATGTAGCAGCAATGCAACAAGCTAACTTTAGTATTGCTGTTACAGAGAATGTTGGTTTTTTTACTCCTGGAAGCGATGCAATTATTCTTGGAAGTTCATTAAGCAAATTGCATAGATTATGGGCATTGGTAGTTAGAGCAAAAAGAATCATTTGGTGGAGTTTTGCAATTAGTCTAATGTACAATGTTGTAGGATTGAGTTTTGCGGTTTCAGGATCCCTTAACCCCTTAATTGCGGCGATTTTAATGCCAGTAAGCTCTATCTCAATTGTGATTTTTACTTACGTAGCCTCAAATTGGGGATATTGGCTAAAAAGGTGATAAAAATCATATTGTTCGTTGAGGCTTGTCATTTTTTGAAGAGAGTTTAAACGAGAATTTTGGATCAATAATTAATCTTCAATATGGAAGTGATTTTGATTCTCATGGTTTGCAGCATTTTGGTGGCTGGCGGTTTTCTTGTAGCCTATCTATGGAGTGTTAAGTCAGGCCAATATCAAGATTTAGAAGGAGATGGCTTTCGATTATTGAATGATTCCGAAATGCAATTATCAAAAAATAAAACTAACAAATAATACAGTACTATCATGCAGATGGAACGATTCTCGTACGACAACAAAGTAGTAAAATGGTTTGCTTATGCTACCGTTTTATGGGGCATTGTTGGATTTTTAGCAGGTCTACTCATTGCTCTACAACTTGCTTTCCCAGTATTTAATTTCGATTGGGCACCAACAACCTTTGGTAGAATGAGACCGGTTCATACCAATGCCGTAATTTTTGCATTTGTTGGAAATGGAATTTTTATGGGAGTTTATTATTCTTTGCAACGATTGTGTAAAGCAAGAATTTATAGTGACCTACTTAGTAAAATTCATTTTTGGGGTTGGCAATTAATCATTGTTTTTGGTGCTTTATCTCTGTGGATGGGGTATACTACCGGTAAGGAGTATGCCGAATTAGAATGGCCTTTGGACATTGCCATTACATTAATTTGGGTTGTATTCGGAATAAATATGTTTGGTACCATCTTGAAGCGAAGAGAAGGGCATCTTTACGTAGCGATTTGGTTTTATATAGCTACATGGGTAACCGTTGCAATGTTACACATTGTGAACAGTTTTGAAATACCTGTTACTTTCATGAAAAGTTATAGCTGGTATGCCGGTGTTCAAGATGCGTTAGTACAATGGTGGTATGGACACAATGCGGTTGCATTCTTTTTAACTACTCCTTATTTGGGTCTAATGTATTATTTTTTACCCAAAGCCGCTGAAAGACCTGTCTACTCCTATAGATTGTCAATCATTCACTTCTGGGCTTTGATATTTATATACATTTGGGCAGGACCTCACCATCTATTGTATACTGCATTACCCGATTGGGCACAAAGTTTAGGTACTGTGTTTTCAGTAATGTTAATTGCTCCATCCTGGGGCGGAATGATCAATGGGCTTCTTACTCTAAGAGGAGCTTGGGATAAGGTAAGAGACAGTGTTGTTTTAAAATTCATGGTTGTTGCGATAACTGCTTATGGGATGGCAACATTTGAAGGACCTTTATTGAGTCTTAAAAACGTGAACGCTATATCGCACTTTACCGATTGGACAATAGCACACGTGCATGTTGGCGCATTAGGTTGGAATGGATTTTTAACTTTCGCTGTGTTGTATTGGTTGATACCAAAGATGTTTGGAACTAAACTGTGGTCTAATTCAATGGCGAATGCACATTTTTGGTTGGGAACATTGGGTATTGTTTTTTACGCTGTACCCATGTATTGGGCTGGTTTTACTCAGAGTTTAAACTGGAAGACATTTACTGATGAAGGACAATTACAATATACCTTTTTGCAAACGGTAGATATGATTGCTCCGATGTACAAAATGAGATCTGTTGGAGGATTGTTGTATTTGATTGGCGGAATT
>CAYUNO010000149.1:0-5945 GCA_964446075.1 uncultured Flavobacteriaceae bacterium
CCTTTGTCTATGCTACCTCCTACTTTACCAGCATGGGTCCTACCATATCCTACGGCTAATGAAATAGTATTATTTGCTTGACCTGGTTGAATTAGGGCTGGAACATTATTAAATATAACATCTCCGGCTTTTACATTTACAGTGTTACCTTCAACGATACCTAATTTCTGAGCAAGTGATTTAGGTAGAGATACATAGTTATCCCAAGTTACCTTACTCACTGGATCTGGCATTTCATGTAACCAAGGGTTGTTACCATGCTGACCATCACGAACTCCTGTTGCTTGATAAAGCACTAGATCGATTCCGTTGGTCTTAGATGCTGCGCTAACAGCAGCCGCTAACCCAGAAACATCTCCTGCATAAGCAACTGAGGTGCTCGCAACAGCAGTAGTAGAAATAACGCCTTTTTCAAGTGCCGTATTAAATGCTTCATCACTAGACAAAGTAGCCGACCAATTATTTCTTATGAACAAATAATATGGAGAGGCTTTAAATTTCTGAGAGAAAATACCTTTTGCTGCAAAAGGATCTTTTTCAACTGCTGGAACAGAACCTGCAAATGCCAATAAGGACCACTGTGCTTGACGAGTGTTAAACACGTGTCCAATCGTAGGTTGTGTTAAATGATAAACCCCTGATTGTGGTTCAGCATCATTCCAACTCTCCAAATAATGAGAATCAGGACAAACATACTGACAAACACTAGCAGTTTCATCTTTTGATGATGCGAAAGAAATTGAAACCTCTGCTTTTTTAATCGCAGAAGTCCAAGATTCTTTATTATTGTTATAAACTGGATTTGCGTTGTAGAATATTACAGCTTTAATTGATCCTGCATTTAATCCTGTTAATACAGAAGACATCGAAGTGTCATTTCCTTGGAATTGTTTACTGTAATTAGTCAAATCTAAAGTGGTACCATAATTTCCTAACAATACGTTAATCGCATTTACGATCTTTTGAACGTTAGTATCATTAGAACCACTTACTACAATTGAATTTCCTTTAGCAGCCAATAATGCTTCGGCAGATTTTTTAATTGCATTTCCTGCCAATTCTCCTTGTTGAACTACTGGAATTTGTTTAGCCCCGGTAGACTGAGCAATAGCATTATACAAAGAAGATACGTATAATAATTCTTGAGAGGCACGCATTGGGAATCTGTAATCCGCATTGGTACCAGTCATACTTAAACTGCTCTCAAACTGGATATGCTTAGACATTCCACCTTCTACCGTTGGTATTCTATGTATAGAATAACCCTTAGTGAATTCTACTGGTGAAATCCAAGTACCTAAGAAATCTGCAGCAAAACTTACTACTACTTTCGCTTTATCAAAGCGGTAGGTTGGCAATACTCTCTTTCCGAAATCACTCAAATTCGCGTCCAACATTCCACTGTATGAAACGGCATCATACATTACATGTTCTGTAGTTGGATATGCCGATTTAAATGCATCTATAGCCTTTAATGTTGAAGGCGAATGGATAGAATTAGATACAATTACAATCTTACCATTAGCAGATGATATGGATTTCAACTTAGAGGATATTTCCGCATCCAATGCAGACCAATCTGAATTTTCTGAGCCATTCACCAATGGATTCGCCAATCTCTCATTATCGTACAATGATAATATAGATGCTTGTCCAACTGCACAAGTACCGCCTCTAGAAATAACTGAATCTGGATTTCCATCAATTTTGATAGGACGTCCTTCTCTAACTTTTACTTCTACACCGCAAGAGGCTGAACATCCTCCGCAGGTAGAGCGATAATAGTTAGCTACACCTGGTGTTACATCTTCTGGCTTTACTAAATAAGGCACAGCATGACGAACAGGTGTTTTGTAACAGGCAGCTAATGCAACAGCTGTAACACTAAAGCCGAAGTATTTTAAAAAGTCGCGGCGATTGGCTTGTAATTCAACTCCATTTTCGTTGAATACTTCGTCCAAGGGAAGATTTTCCTGAAACTCATTTTTTTGAGCTGCAAGGAATTTAGGATCTCTCGATAACTCTTCCTCGCCTTTCCAATATTTTATATTGCTAGACATTTGTTTGTTTCTCAATTTTAATAGTGACACTTAGAACATTCCAAACCACCGTTCATTGCAGGTGTAACGCGTACTTTACCATCGGCAGTAAGATACTTTCCTGATTTATCGGCTTTTACCTTCTCATGCAAAGCTTTGTAGTAATTATTGTTTTCAATATCTACACTTTCTCTGCGGTGACAGTCGATACACCAACCCATCTGTAATGAACTATGCTGTTGAACAACTTCCATTTTTTCGATAGCGCCGTGACAAGACTGACATTGTAACTTACCAACTTTTACGTGTTGAGAATGGTTAAAATATGCGTGATCTGGTAAATTATGAATTCTAACCCAACGAATTGGTTTAGGATTGTCGCCATATTCTTCTCCAGGCTTGGCTTCAGGATTGTAATCTAAAGCAGCATATATCTTTTTGATTTCTGGAGAAATTTCACCGTTATATTTATCAGTTAATTGAACTCCTTTATGGCAATTCATACACGTATTTAAAGCGGGTATGGAAGCTTGCTTCGATTCTTCAACAGTAGAGTGACAATATTTACAATCCAAATTCAATTCACCGGCATGTAACTTATGTGAGAAAGCAATAGGCTGCTTTGGAGCATACCCCTTTTGAACACCCACTTCGGTAATACTAAACTTGTAACCATAATACCCCCCTACAATTGCCACTATTGCAACAGAAAACAAGGTTAATACGATAGGGTTTCTATTTCCCAAAGAAGCAGGTAATACCTTTTGGAAGAAATTCTTCTTCTCCTTGTGTTCGGTTGGATACTGATCAGGGTTCTGTTCGGCTGCTACTTTTCTAAGAGTAGATTTAACTTTAGAAAGAACTAGCAATACGGAACCAAATACCAAAACCAACAACAACAAGATATAAATGGTTGTTGAATCGTCTTTAGGCTGATTAGCATTTGCATCCGCAACAGGAGCCGCTTTTTTAGGCTCAGGAGCCGTTTTGATGTATTCTACGATATTCAACACCTGTGCAGGCGTTAAATTCTCGAATACGTTCATGGCAGCGCCTCCGTATTCATTGTATAAAGCTATCGCATCGGCATCTTTTTCTACCGTACGGAACTTTTCATTATTTCTAATCCATTTTACTAGCCATTCTTCAGAACGACGGGTATGGACACCGCGCAAGGCAGGGCCCACTACTTTTTTGTCAAGAGCGTGACAGCTTCCGCAGTTGTTGGCTTCATATAATTTCTTGCCTTCTTCTGCGTTTGGCTTGTCTTGTGCTTGTAGGGTAAAACTAAAGGCAACAGCCGCCGTTAGTAACCAGGTTTTGATGGAATTTGAACTCATCTGTTTAAGACAATGTGGTTTTTCGCGCTGCAAATATAGATTCTATCTTGCGCCTCTTAAAACAATTTGTTAACAGTGCAAACAATTTAAAATGTGTCTAAACTGAATATTTATGTATATGGTATTCTATCAATTATGGGATTGATAGAAATTTCATTTATAGAATTTCCACATAGATTTATAGAAAATCGTCTATTCGCACATACACTAGACAAACAGTTTACATCCCAAATCATGATAATCTTTAATTTCCAGCAAATATAAAATAAGCTGCCACCGCTAACTGAGAATAATTTTGCGATGAATTTTTAAATCCACCTGCAGTAGTCTGCCACAATTGTTTAATTATTTCACTCCCCGATGCATTACTTCCAATTACGTCCATTGCTTTTGCTACATTTCCAGCTCCGGCGTTATAAATATGAAGCACAAACAACTGATACCATAACTCATTTTCTTGGATTTCTATATTGTGTTTTTTCAATATACGATTTGCCAACGGTATACAATATTGTTTAAAGTGCATTGCTGCTGCATAGGCTCCTCGATCCAACTGTTTGCGTTCATCTTCTTGTTGCGAAATACGTAAACCATATTTTCTTGCCACAAATGGCATTAGTTGAAAATGACCTGCCGCACCGGCGGACGATACCCCATTGGGATTTGCTGGGCACTCAATTAAAAGTACAAACTGAGCATAAATTGGATTTACATCTAAACTACTAAAAACATCCCCTGCAGGTTTTAGATATTTTTTTACTTGATCCCATTGATAAAAATCTGATTTCCCTTCTAAATACCGAAGAGATAGATTATAAGGTAAGTTGTTATTAAATCGAAAATTATGAAATACAGAATCTTTGCAACAGGAATCTTCAAACTTCTTAGTTTCTTTTTTAGGCATAACAGCCAATATCTGTCTATTTTTCTGAGTATATACCAATACAGAATCAGAACTCAACTGCATCGCTTTATGCCAGAATTTTATTGCCGATTCGAATTTAAACTGGTCTAATTGATATTGTGGAACCGAATAATAAAAATTAGAATCTTTTGCATTTACTGCTAATTCTGTTGATCCTACACACGCCAGTATTTTACCAACTAAAATTAAACCCGTAAACAGGAAAGCAAGTACTTTCCCAATTTTATTTATTTTGATTAACGCCTTCAGCACTCTCTACAGATTTACAAAAATTATTAAGATAAATTTTAGCATTTTTTTCACCTAGATATAAACTTCTTTCCCAATCAGCACAAGCAATCCCTACTTTACCTAAGTTGTATCTTGCAATTCCTCTGCCTAAATACGCATAAGCAGGAGATCCATTTTTATCTCGAATTGCCTTTGTAAGCCATTCATCGGCACTCTCCCATTTATTTAACTGTAATAAACAATGACCATAATCGGCCATCAAATTAGCATCGGTTGGGTTTCTTTCCAATATAGTTAAGAATATTTTCTCACTCTCCGAAATTCGTTTCAAATAAAACAAGGCATCTGCCTTAATCTTTAGCAATTCTAAATTTTCGGGTTGATCCAATAACATAATATTCGCATTTTTTAATGCTTGCTCCCATTTGCCAATTTGAATCTGAGTATAAATGAGAGTGATCCTAAAATTCTTGTTGGTGGGATTTTCGCTCATTAATTGTTCAACATATCGAGCCAATGCATCATATGATTTGGCTTGTTCCATAGCAGAGCTAAATTTAATATATCGATTAGCATAGGTAGACTCCCCTAAACGAGACAACCATGATAAATCTTCGAATGCCTGATCCCATTCTTCTAGCAACAACGATAAATCAAATCGATAATTCCTACCAATAGTATCATTAGGTTTTAACTTTAAAAAGGTATTAATGTCTCCAAACGCAAATTGAAAATTCTCCGTCTGACGATATGCTATGTGTCGATATAAATAAGCGTCTTCTAAATTTGGTTGGATATAAATTGCCTTATTAAAATCCACTACTGCTTCGGAAAAATTCTTAATATGCACTTTGGCAATTCCCCTACTAAACCAAGGTTGCTCTGAAGTTTGATTCAAGTTTATAGCTGAATCAAAATACAATACAGCTAAGTGTGATTTTCCTTTATTGTCTAACGATATACCTGTGGTCATGTAATAGTCGTATTTCGATTGAGCCGAAACATTAAATAACCAAGTAAATACGATTAACAATAGTATGCGCATAATATTATTTCTACAAAAATCCCTCCAAAAATTTAATAATGTAAAACTCTTAATCTACATTCAATAATATGTCTAATCTTTGCCACACAAACAGATTTACTCTTAATTTGTAAATTCACCATGATATACGAAAAAAACTCAGAAAAGAAAACTCAGCTATTTATCATTTTGGGTTTCTTTTTTCTTACGAATGCAATAATTGCCGAATTTGTAGGTGCTAAAATATTTAGTCTAGAAAAAACATTGGGGTTAGCACCCTTTCAATTTCCATTGTTTGGAGGAAAATTAGATGGAAATATGACAGCCGGAGTTGTAATTTGGCCTTTGGTCTTTATTCTAACCGATGTCATTAACGAGTATTTTGG
>CAYUNO010000150.1:0-5920 GCA_964446075.1 uncultured Flavobacteriaceae bacterium
GGAGTAACAATTATGCATACGGAAGCTTGTTTGGAACTAACTAAAATTAATCCGAAAGTAGATTTACACAATCTATTGACTTACACATTTTACAAAGACAAAACTCTCGAGATTTATCAAAATTATTTTGGCGCCTCACGAAGCGAAATGGAGCAAATATTTTCGTGCATTACACTAAACAAAGAAAATTTTAGCTACTATTTAGATTATCCTGCGGCATCGTTACCCATGTATGTTCAAGTCTCCGAAAATATGCTAGTAAGGCTTGTCTCAGGCTGTTTAGGAAATCCTTTTGAGCTATTGAATAGAGAACTAAAACGAAAATTCGAAAAGGACTATTTTGAAGCAGTTAACAAAAGAGAAGACAGATTTAGAAACGAATTATTTCATTTATTTCCCTATGAAAAATTGATAAAAATATCTAAAGGGATAAATATTAATTTAAACGGCAAAAAAACAGATATTGATGCAGTCATTTTTGACACTAAAACAATGACACTTGGTTTGTTTCAGCTAAAATGGCAAGACCCATTTAGAAATTCAATGAGAGAAAGATTTAGCCGAATCAGCAATTTATTTAGTAAAGCAAGTGAATGGGTGGAAAAAGTGGAATATTGGTTAACTAATACTGACATCTCAAACATAATTGAAACTCTTGAATTAAGAAAATACACTAAAGATGACATTCACATTAACGAGGTTCATTTATTCGTATTATCACGAAACAATATAAATTTTACAAATGTTGAGGGATTAGATGATAGAGTTGCTTGGGGAACTTGGTATCAGATGATCGAATCTCAAGCAATTGTTCAGAGTTCAACTGATAATGTAATTAGAGACGCATTTATAAAGTTAAAGACTTTAAGTCCTAAAAATAGAATGAAAAACGAAAAAATCCCCGAAATCCCAAATTTTGAAACTACTTTCGGTAAATATAGAGTTTACTATGACAAAGAAGACAATACCAGCCACTAACATATTGAAATTTCTAGTTGTTACAAATTCGAGAACCAGTCATAGCTGTAAAACTTATGGTTCTCCAAACTCATCAATTATTACCTTCACATGCGCCGGTGTCAGTAACCGATTCCCTGGCTTATATCCAAGATTCACAAGCATCGGCATAACAGCCTCGCTCATTTTTATCCACCTTCGAAGCTGAGCACTTGCACTTTTCTTAGTGATATTGGGAAAGTATAATTGTGCGAGCTCCCCATAACCGAAAGCTCGCACTTTAAATTTATCTTCTTGCATTGTGTATCTGTTAAAATGTGACACAGCAACTTTAATTTGTAGCGTACGTAGAAGGTGACATCTGTTGAGTTAATTTCTCGGCAAGCCTCTTCATATCTTCTCCAACTTTTTCATCAACAATACGAGCATAATGCTGTGTACTGTTGATATTCTTATGCCCAAGCATTTTGCTTACAGATTCAATCGGTACACCATTCATCATTGTTACTGTGGTAGCGAATGTGTGGCGTGCAGTATGGAAGGAAAGTTGCTTTGTTATTCCACATAGGTCTGCAATCTCTTTCAAGTAAGCATTCATCTTTTGATTACTTAAAATTGGCAACACTGGGTCATTTGGATGTAATAAGTCCAATTGAACATATTTATCCAACACCTGCTGCGCCTGAGGCAAAACCGGAATATTTGCACGTCCTCCTGTTTTTTGTCTATGCGTGCGAATCCAATAGCAGGCCTCATTTTTTTCAAGTTCTACTCGCTTTAATTGCTTTACATCAATGTAAGCAAGGCCAGTATAACATGAGAAAATGAAGAAATCGCATACCCGATTAAGACGGTCAACATGAGAAGTAAATTCCTCCAACTTTTTGAGTTCTTCAAAAGTAAGGTAGGGTCTATCTACTTCTTTAAGCGTAAGGCTTATTGAAGCAAATGGATCTTTTAACAACCAACCATTTTTGATGCAAATACTCGTAACTCGCTTTAAGTTTTGTAAAAACTTAGTAGCGGTATTGTAATTACAACCCCTTTCAGTTTTCAAGTACAAACCATACTGTTGAATCATGTGATAATCTACCGCTTTGATAGAAACATCACTGGTTCGATAGTACTTCTGCAAAAAAGCCTGGAAATGGTTTTTCGCAGTTCTATACTTCTGATAGGTGGTATAGGTGTTTTCCTTACCAATTAACTTTCGAAGACTTTCAACATAGTCTTCCCATACTTCGATGATCATCTTCGCTTTTGCTGTGTTAATGCCAAGAATGGCATCTCGCAACATTTGCGGAGTGACATCATCATGTAAACTTAAAAGCTCATTGTATTTCTTGTGAGCCTTAATCCGCAACGCTTGGAGGTAGTCATTGAACACACGGGCTTCCGTAGTTCTACCTTTCATTTGGTAGCGGTTTGGATCCCAATCTTGTGGAAAGAGATACCGTTTTGTTTGTAGGACAACTCGTTGCCCATTGATGTTGATGCGAAGCATCACGGGGCATTCCCCGTTCTTTTTTTCTTTTGTACGATTGATGTAAAAGGTCAATCCATACGATGTTTTTGACGACATGGCGAATTTTTTAAAAACGCCCCCATTTTGATTACAAAATTACAACACCCAACATCGCAATGCAAGTTTCAACCTATTGATTTTCAGCCCCAAAACGACCCAAATTGTCCAACACTGGTTACCCATTTTTAATTTTCGCGAATGGGTAACCAGTAGGTAACCACTTAATGGTTCAAATTGGTTCAAAATGGGAAAGAGCTAAAAACAAAAAAGCGTGTAAAATCGAGGTTTTACACGCTTTGGTTCATTTTGGTAATGATACCTAGCGGAGAGAGAGGGATTCGAACCCCCGGACCTGTTACAGTCAACGGTTTTCAAGACCGCCGCATTCGACCGCTCTGCCATCTCTCCTAAGAGGGTGCAAAAATACACGATAAAAATGTCTTTTGCAAAAGAACTTTGAAAGTTTTAATAAACTCAGAATTTCATCTGATTATTTACCCAATTCCTAAAAATGTTTCGAAATTGCTGGGATTCACAACCTGACATTCGGCATCCGAATATGCTTTCGTAAACGTTTTACTGACTTTCATTTTACTAGCAGAATTCCATTTGAATTCGTATGCATACATCCTACCATCTGTTTCCTCAATATAATCAAGTTCTGCTTGATCCGAAGTTCGCCAAAACCAACTATTCACCCATCTCCCACTGTAATGATTGTATTTCATACGTTCCGATACAAGGAAGTTTTCCCACAAAACACCTACATCGGAACGATTTTCAATTTGATTAAAATTTGCTATCAACGCATTTCTTACTCCATTGTCGTAAAAATAAATCTTACGTGATTTTTTCAGTTCATTTCTTAGATTTCGGCTCAGAGAACTTAATTTGAAGACTACAAATGATTGCTCGAGCAGTGTAATGTACTTTTCTACGGTCTTGGTATCCAAGGAACAAGTTTGTGCCAGTTCATTGTATGACACTTGGGAACCCACTTGATAGGCCAATGCTTGTAGTAATCGCACAAGCGCTTCGGGCCTTTTAACCTGATCCATCAACAGAATATCCTTGTATAAAAAACTCTCGGAGAGCTGTTTTAGAATTTCCTTTTCCGACCCTTGGTGGTTCACAACGTCTGGATAATATCCGTAAAGTAAACGATGTTGCAACAGACGCGATTCTTCTAATAAACCATGGTGGTCCACCATTTCCTTGAACGATAGCGGAAACATTCTATACTCCCATTTTCTGCCTGTAAGAGGTTCATTGAGTTTGTTTGCTAATTCAAAAGCAGAACTGCCTGATGCAATCAGCTGTACCCCAGGTAATTGATCAGTAATTAATTTAAACTTTAATCCAACGTCGTGAATTCGCTGTGCTTCGTCAACAACCAAATACCGATGATCTCCCACAATAGCTTTCAAGCGAGCAGCGTTGATATTTTCAAATAAACTTCTGACGTCAACGTCATCCCCACTTAAAAACAAGACCCCATCCTTGGATCCAAATACGGATTTCAGCAAAGATGTTTTACCCGTTTGTCTTGATCCAATCAAAATGATTGCCTTACCAGAATCAAGCTTTTGCTCGACGATCTTTGCTAACAGTCTATTAATCATGGATATTTATCTCCACAAATATAAATCTGAAACCATAAATCCAATCAAAAAGTCAATAATTTTGGATTGTAATCCAAAAAAATGGCAATAATTTTGGAATTGAATCCAAAAAATCAGAAAAATTAGCTGCTTAGACTTACTGATTTATGTGGGCATATAGCATGCGTTGATTTTATGATCTGTTTTGCGGTGATCTTACAAGCTGCAGTGTACAATAAGGCCTTGCAACCTGCGTTGAATTGTGATCTTACCAGCTCATATTGCTCGGTATGCGATTGGCAAGAATTGCAGAGTGTGCTTACTTGTCTTTATTGCGGTAATAGCTCACCGGCTTGAGTTGCGCGATGAGCATTTGACCACAGGTGTAGTTCGTTCTTAGCGAAATGCGTTTGGAATGGGCTTAGCGGTCTATGCTGCGGGTTCCAGAGGAAGAAGTGGAATTGGGACGCGTAGCAGGAACGGCAGCTCTCGCCGGAGGCATGGCAGGTTTTACCGGTGTTGGAGTAGTACGCATGGCAGGTGCTACATTGGGTTTAACCTTGCCCCTACCCTTTTTCCAGAAGATCTTGGGAGTTAACACAAATTCTGTTCTTCGGTTTTGTCTCAATTCGTATTCTGAACACTCTATCCCGTCCACGCAATGGTTCACAGGCAAGGATTCCCCAAATCCGATGGGTTTTACTTGTTCGGCATTCACCCCTTTAGAAATTAAATAATCGGTAATATACTTAGCACGGCGTTGAGATAAACTCGCATTTAACTGAGTAGAACCACGGGAGTCCGTGTGCGATCTTACTTCTACTCCCCAATCTTTGCGTTTATTTAACAAATCCGCTAATAAGTCTAATTCCTTCTCAAATCCTGTTTCAATCCGCAAATCGTTTTGGGGGTGATAAATAGTTAAGAATCGGTATTCTTTGTAGTCGGTTGCACTATCGGCCTCTTTAATTTTTTGTTGACGTGCAGAATCCGTTAATAATAAAAACGATAAAGCCTGGGCATACTGATATTTCTGTGTGCTGGAGTTTTGAATATTTTGTAAAACGTCTACAATCACTGCATCGGTATTTACAGCAACGGCTGGCGTTTCAGGAACCACCGGCTCTTCAGGCACAACCTCAGGCACATACGGTGGAACAATCCAACGTTCCAATAGCGAATCTGGCAAGGCACAGGCATAAAAGCGATTTTTGAATTTCCCTTGTCTGTTAGACGAAAAATAGAATCGGTCTCCTTTGCGGGCTGGGCAAAATTCATCAAACGGTGAATTGATTGCAGGGCCTGCGTTACGAATTTCGCTATTTAACAGATTGTAGAAATATATATCTTTACCACCATATCCAATATGACCGTTAGAAGCAAAAGCAATTATCTGCTCCGTAACAAAAATGGGATTTGCATCGCTGAGCATAGTATTTACTTTGGCGCCAAGATTTACTGGATTCACCAAAGTTAGCTTTCCTGATTTTTTATCACGAGAAACTTCTGCCAAGAAAATATCAGCCTTACCACTACCTCCCTCCATATTTGAACAAAAAACAGCGCTGTTTCCGGAAGGAGAAAATGCTACATCCGATACAGAGTAATCTACGGAATTGATACCAATGTTTTTCTCTACGATCTTGGAAACGCGGGGATCGTAGTAACTGCGAAACACTTCTAAATTGAATTGATCGGTATTGCTAACCCAACGAGCAGAATAGGTGAAATACAAATCTCCATTGGGATCGGCGTAACTAATTTCGCGATATCGTGAAGGGGGTAACTCTTCCAAGAATTTACCGGCGATGGGCTTGGATTCGTCCAAGGTATCCAT
>CAYUNO010000151.1:0-5901 GCA_964446075.1 uncultured Flavobacteriaceae bacterium
GGCAAAAACAGCCAATAAATAACTGAGTTAAATAACATAAGCCCGCAAATATAAGCGGCTTAATGAGCAACTACAAACCGCAATAATTGATATTCTTCACCAATAGCCACCCGCATGAAATACGTTCCAACCATCAGATTCTCCGTGGAAACATACCCTAACATGGTATCAATATCAATTCCCTGTAATTCTCTACCCTGCACATCAAAAATTATACATTCATGAATCTCCAAGCCCGATTCGTTCCGTATATAAAAACCCGTTGAACTTGGATTTGGGAAAATTCCCAAGGAAATTCGGTTATTCGTTTTGTCGTCTACAGCTAATACCCGATTCATTGTTTGTAAAAAGGGATTTGTTACCTTTTTGTCCAAATACAACTTAGTCTCACCCGCCATTACTGAAACCGATTGATTGGCTGTTGTTACTTGAATACTATCGCCCGACAAATAATCATACCACCAACCATTTTTTGGGAAATTGCCAGAAATGGATTGATTGGCTATATCCACGTTATGCACTGCTACCAAATTCAAATTACTGTGATAGGTATTTAATCGCTTTACATTTCCTGAAGAAACTAAATTAAATGATGTTGGCGAAGCTATTTCGTCATTCGTTATCTTTAATTGATTTACTGATGCCAAACGATAATACGCTTGCTGTCTCCAACCATCTTTGGTCCAATAATCCCAACGAACCGGTTTTGGATCCAATCTACACGCATCGGAAACCGATCCATTTGTACAGTGATTTATACTGTAATCATAAGCAAGTTCATCAAATTGCCATAACATCTTAGGACCTGGAATCGCAAATAAAAACGCTTGTAAAGCTCCTATTCTTTGGGTATATACTTTTTGTGATTTTACATTATGCTGTCCATTAGCAGAAAATCCAAAGTTTTTACACTTATACCCCAAACGTTCCTCATCATGACTGCATGCGTAACCAATTAAATGCCGGTAACTCCAACCTCGTTTTGTATTGTCAAAGCCCCAGCCAAAATCTGAATCGGTCACATAGCCCATAGCCGCTTCCAGCGATTGATGATTGGCATTCCCCCATAACATCATTCCCTTACCTTGTAAAACCTGCTCTTCGGAGTTATCCGCAAAATGTTCCAAAATCACGTAAGCTCCAGGAGATACAGATTGAATAAAATCATTATAATCCGATAAAATGTTAACTCTTCCTTGATCATAACCTCCCCATCTCCCAACATCAGTACCGTAATTGGTCTGCGTTAACCCTTTGCTTAAATCAAAGCGAAAACCGTCAAACTTAAACTCTTCTAACCAATATTTTAGCGTTCGTTTTGTGTAGTACTTCGTTGCGAAACTCTCGTGATTCAAATCGTAACCCACATTAAAAGGATGTTTTGCCTCCACATTAGCCCATGGATTGGAAGATGTTGGCCTAAAATTAGCATCGTCCCAATACAATTTGCAAATGGAAGCATTGCTAAAGGCATGATTATAAACCACATCCAAAATCACTGCAATTCCTTGCTCATGACAAGCATCAATCAATTCCTTCAATGCAGTAGACGTACCATAGTATTTGTCTAAGGCCATGTGACTTGCCGGATTATAGCCCCAACTGAGATTCCCTTCAAATTCTGCCAACGGCATAAACTGCAAAGCGGTAATACCCAATCGTTTTAAATAGGGTAACGTATCTTGAATGGCTTTAAAACTCTGTGCCGATGTAAAATCACGGAGTAACAATTCATAAATAACGAGTTTGTCTTTATTTACCCTATTAAAACTTGTATTTTTCCATTGATACCCATCCCCGGCTATCTTAAAAACAGAAATATACCCCGTGGTTTTTGTCTTTGGATAGGGTTTTAAATTGGGATAATTGGATTTGGAAATATAGGCGTCATCCCAATCGTGCAACATCAGCGTGGCAAAGGGATCGGAAACCCTGATTTTCCCATCAACCCAATATTGAAATCCATATTCCTCTTGCTTTTTTAATCCTGTTATTACCTTCCACCAAATAGCATTACTCGGTGAGTAATTCATAAAATACGCTGTATCGGGCAGCCATTCATTAAAATCTCCAATAATGTAGATGTATTGTTTCTGTGGAGCATACAACGCCAAACAAATAGTAGTATCATTTATCACGTTGATTCCTTGCTCCATTCCTGCTGGCAATTGGGAATACTTTACCGTTGGGTTTACTACAAAATTGATGGAATCCATTAACCAAGTGCTACCATCAAAAGCCAATAACTTCAACTTGTGCATGCCCACACCTAAGCCGGTTATGGATAATCGAATACTATCGGCGTTTTGTTTTTGATGAATCGTATCGCCATCGAGAATAGCATAAAGTTCCCCTAACTTACTAATCCATACATTAACGGCGGTTTGGTCAGTAGTCTTTACTAGAACATTGGATTGATCCGGTTGGGTAATCTTCATTAAAAAGCCACTGCTCGCAGAATAAACCGGCGAGTAAATATCCCCACCCGTTGCCGATCTACCCACTTTACTTCCGTCGGCATTTCGAAAAACAAACGCCATTTGCTCTATTACTTCTCCCGCAACAAAAGCTCCTGCTTGTGCATAGAAATTCTTTAAATGATAACGCAATTGCCACTTATTATTCCCCAAACTCACCATTTTAACTCGATTATCCGCCGTGCCCCAATTACCAACAACATGCTTCCAATCACTGGAACTCGTACTCTGATTCGTTATCACTCCGGCATGGGCATACACTTGCGAAACCCCAATCAATGCCGCATTTCCTTGTGTTGCATCATAAATTATGGTAACCGTATCCTGTTCTTTGGGAAAAACCGGCAAAACAGATATCGCTTGTGAAAACAAATTGGATATACCCGCAACTCCAACAACTAAACCAACAATGCTCTTTTTTATCATACATATCAAATGAGCAAGCAATTTAAACAATAAGTGTCATATTTACAATTACCTAATACCACTTTCCAAACCGATATGTAAAAATTGCAAATTAATTTCCGAACTTTGTGGAAAGGCCAAAACTCGCATGACCTCAAAAGCCACTGTACCCTATACTGGTTGCATTCTCATTTCTAATCCATTTTTGGATGATCCGTATTTTTCAAGAACGGTGGTACTTCTATTAGCACATAACCAAGAAGGCTCATTTGGGGTAATTTTAAATCAAAAAACCAATTACGAGATTAGTTTTTCTCAAACCGAAAAATCACCCCACCTTCCCATCTGGTTTGGTGGTCCCGTTCAACCCGAAGAAGCATTCGTGTTTGTGCATAAAGCTTCGTTCATTACCGATGCTCAGCCCATTTTTGATGGATGGTATCACGGGGGAACCGAAGAACAGCTCATGAAATTATTGCCTAAAAAAATTTTAAACGCTGCCAATACACGAGTATTTAAAGGTTATAGTGGGTGGGAATCCGAACAATTACAAGGAGAAATCAACAATCAACAATGGATCGTTACCCAGGCGAAGGACGAATACCTCGCTTTTCATCATTCGGACCTCTGGCAACATATCATTAATGATATTGGTGGAAATCTGCCCGTGGTAGCCAAAGCTGCTGAGAAAATAAAACTAAACTGATGAATGGCAACTTTCCAGTGGAAGGCATGACTTGCGCCGCATGTGCCGTAAGTTTAGAAACATACCTCAAAAACTCATTACCCCTAGAATCGATTTCCGTTAACTACCCAACCCAATCCGTTACCATCAACTTTGATAATTCCATCGTTTCTCTAAACCAAATTCAACAGAAAGCAGAAGAAATTGGATACAAAATCATTGCACTAGATAACCCAAACCAAACAATAGATTACCAGCAAAATAAAGAAATTCAGCAAAAACGATTAATTAAACGTCGATTTTGGATAGCCGCAATTTTTACTACCCCCATTTTTGTGCTTTCCATGTTCTTTATGAATCACTGGACATACCAAAACCTATTGTTATTGCTATTCTCCATCCCGGTGGTCTTTTATTCTGGCCTTCCATTTTATCAATCGGCTTGGAAAAAAATCAAACACAAGCAAACCAACATGGATACCCTTGTGGCGCTTTCCACTGGCATTGCCTTTGGTTATTCTACCGTGTTAACACTGCTCGATTTATTCAATAAACACGGCCACAACCATGTATATTTTGAATCAGCAACCGTAATTATTACACTAATTTTACTGGGTAAATATTTGGAAGAAATTGCCAAACAAAACACCTCCGCCTCCATCCGCGAATTATTACAACTGCAACCCCAAACAGCTAAAGTTATTCGTAACGGCGAAATCGTATCCTTACCCCTTCAGGAAATAATAGTGGGCGATTTAATACAAGTGAATCCCGGGGATATCATCCCCGTTGACGGCAAAATAAAACAAGGATTTGCCCACATCAACGAAAGTTCTTTAACCGGCGAAGCCATACCTGTAAGTAAAACGAAAGGCGACCAAGTATTTGCTTCCACCATCAACGAAAATGGAACTCTAAAAATAATTGCTCAAGAAATAGGCAATAAAACGGTATTAGCATCCATTATCAAAAGTGTTGAAAACGCATTAGGGAGTAAACCGCCCATTCAACAAACAGCCGATAAAATTGCCGGAATATTTACACCCATAGTATTAATTATTGCCCTACTATCTGCAACCATTTGGTGGTTATGGGGCGATACAACCTTGGCTTACACCTCATTAATAAATGTATTGATTATTGCTTGCCCGTGTGCCCTTGGACTAGCAACACCCACCGCACTTGTTGTTGGAATCGGCGCAGGAGCAAAACAGGGAATATTATTCAAAGACGCCGAAGCACTAGAGAATTTACATCGCACCACCGATATTGTATTCGACAAAACGGGAACCCTTACCGTAGGAACACCCAAGGTGGTAACCCATTGGCAAGGCATCAATAAAAATGACATTGACTACAGCGTATTATTTATAGCTGAATCTCAATCCAACCACCCCATTTCGAAAGCAATCACGCAATTTTTAACACCTATAATTTCTGAAACAAGTTCTATTCTAACCCAAAATTTCCAAGAAATTTCGGGCAAAGGACTTCAAATCCAGCATGATCAAAATATCTACTATATAGGTTCTCAAAATTGGATGACAGAATTGAATATCCCTTTTAATCTTGAAGAAAAAACATTCACGGAAACCCAAATAAACCTTGGGAATACACTGGTGTTTTTCGCAAGCAATTCAATTTCCTCATCACCCGCAGAATCCCCAGAAATTATTTCCATTTTCTCCATCTCCGATATAATAAAACCCGATGCCAAAACTGCATTAAACACCATACATTCCGCAGGAATCATTACTCATTTAGTTACCGGAGACACATTCCAATCTGCTGAAAATGTTGCCAATCAATTAATTATTCCTAATATAAAAGCACAAACCCTTCCAAACGAAAAATTATTCTATATCGAAGCATTACAGAAAAACAACAAATTTGTAACCATGGTAGGCGATGGCATAAACGATGCGCCATCATTAGCAAAAGCAAACGTAGGAATTGCAATGGGTACCGGAACCCAAGTTGCCATGGAAACGGCACAAATAACCTTACGAAATAGCCAGTTGACTCAATTAGTACAAGCCATTTTACTTTCTCGAAAAACCTTTTCAACCATTAACCAAAATCTATTTTGGGCGTTTTTTTATAACGTATTGGCCATCCCCATTGCAGCCGGAGCGTTAATTCCAATCAATGGATTTATACTTAACCCCATGATTGCCGGTGCGGCCATGAGCTTTAGCTCTTTAACCGTTTTGGGTAACTCCCTGTATCTAAAATTGAAAATCAAACAACTATTACAACCATAAAATATCAATTAACGAATGAAAACACTCACATTTACCACAAATATTAACTGCGGAAACTGCATCAAATCTG
>CAYUNO010000152.1:0-5866 GCA_964446075.1 uncultured Flavobacteriaceae bacterium
CATTGATTTTACAAAGTGATTGCTTGCGAATTTGGTAATCAAACCACGAAATACATATTCTTCCAATAAAGCGGGCATCCATGCGAGAATTATTAAACAAACGCCTAATTCGCCTAATGTTTCCATGTCGAGGGTAGCTTCTATAATTTGCTGACGGTTAGCGTTTAATCCTTGAAACATTTGCAAAATTTGCAACGGAAATAATCGATTAAAAATCCATTCGGAGCCTTGATTGATTAGCGCTACTATTGGTGTGAGGGAGGCTGCAATTAACACGCCAAGCCCTAAATTGGATTTGTTTGTTGTTTGATTGTAATTGCCAACGCTGTTTATATTCCAACCAACAACGTAGGTGATAATTAGTGCGGGTATTCCCAATGAAATTATGCTCTGAAATAAATTAACCCAGCGCAAAAAGTTAATGTTAACTGCGGAATGACCAGGTGTTGATATCATTCGTTTAATTAATTCGGTATCGTCTATTCCAAATCCAATTTTACCAATGAGCACCGCAACCATAGCGGCGATATAACTAAAAAACAAAGTAAAAAGCAGTAGGAGGCTTATGCCCAAACTGCGCTGAATGGGTTTTGAGTATTGCGATCCTTGGTTGCTAAGTTGAGGAAATAACGAAAATCCTGCTGGCATGGCTTAAATTTGCAAATTCTTGGTAAGATTTTAATGCCTTACCGACGCAAAGATGGTGAAAATTGGCGACATATCGTTAGGGGAATTTCCTCTGTTATTAGCTCCGATGGAAGACGTGAGCGACCCTCCATTTCGATATGTATGCAAACAGCATGGAGCTGATTTGATGTATACCGAATTTATTAGCAGTGAGGGGTTGATTCGCGATGCGATTAAGAGTAGGCAGAAGCTAGATATATTCGATTACGAAAGACCCATCGGCATTCAAATTTTTGGTGGTGATGAAGAGGCCATGGCCATGGCTGCCAAAATTGTGGATGCAACCCAGCCAGACTTGTTGGACATAAATTATGGTTGTCCGGTGCAAAAGGTGGTTTGTAAAGGTGCGGGTGCTGGGGTATTAAAGGACATTGATTTGATGGTGCGATTAACTAAAGCGGTGGTCAATGCAACGAGTTTACCTGTTACCGTGAAAACCAGATTAGGATGGGACGATAGCAGTAAAAATATAGAAGTAGTTGCAGAGCGTTTACAGGATGTAGGTATAAAAGCACTTACCATTCATGGTAGAACGCGAGTACAATTATATAAAGGAGAAGCGGATTGGCGCTTGATTGCGAAAGTAAAAGAAAACCCCAGAATTCAGATTCCTATATTCGGCAATGGCGACATCGACTCTCCCCAAAAGGCTCTAGAGTATAGAAATCGGTATGGGGTGGATGGAATTATGATTGGTAGGGCGGCCATTGGTTATCCATGGATTTTTCGTGAAATAAAACATTTTTTTGAGACGGGTCAGGAGATGATAGGACCTACCTTGGATGAAAGAATTGAGGCATGTTTAACTCATTTTGAAAAAAGTGTGGAGTGGAAGGGTGAAAAATTAGGGGTTTTGGAAATGCGCCGACATTATTCTAACTATTTCAAGGGATTACCCAACTTTAAAGAGCTCAGAATGAAATTGGTAAATGCCGAAGACGCCAATAGGGTACGTTCACTGATGGCAGAAATTGCCGATGTTTACATCGGATTATAGTGGGTTAAATTCTCTGGTTTCGGCTAAGTTTTAATGTTGATTATTTATAGTTTGAAACCTATGAATCCTAAAAACAGTATTTAAACTTTGTTGAAGATTATGTTTCTTCTTCGCCGTAATTGTTGAAAATCGTAACTTTGTGGTGTAATTAAATTAATCCCTTATCCATGTTATTGCGAAACATTGTGAATCGGGAGGAGTTGCGGAAACGCATGGAGGCCGATGAAAGGCCTTATACTACTGTCTCCTTCTATCGTTATTTTTCTGTTGAGGAGCCTATGGCATTTCGAAATGAGTTGTTTGTGAAAATGACTCAGTTTGAGGTTGTTGGAAGGATTTACATTGCTCATGAAGGAATTAATGCTCAAATTGCTATGCCGAGCATGCATTTTGATGCTTTTAAAACAATGTTGTATTCGTATGCTTGTTTTGATGGTTTGCGATTGAATATTGCCATTGAAGAACGACAGAAATCGTTTATTAAATTGGATTTCAAGGTAAGAGAAAAAATTGTTGCTGATGGAATTGAGGATCCAACTTTTTCTATGGAAAACCGAGGCAAGTATCTTAAGGCGAGGGAATGGAATACCATGATGGAAAAGGACGGTACGGTGGTAATAGATATGAGAAATCACTATGAAAGTGAAGTCGGCAGATTTGAGGGGGCGAGTTGTCCTGATACAGATACTTTTCGTGAGGAGTTGGCTCGAATAAATGAATTGTACGCAGAAGAAAAGGACAAGACTATACTTATGTATTGTACAGGCGGTATACGTTGTGAGAAGGCGAGTGCATGGATGAAGCATTTAGGATTTTCCGAAGTGTATCATTTGGAGGGAGGGATTATTAATTATGTGAATCAAGTGAAGTCGGAGGGTATAGACAATAAGTTTAAGGGTGTAAATTTTGTTTTTGATCAGCGTTTGGCTGAACGTGTTAGCGAAGATGTGATTGCCGTATGCCATCAATGTGGAGAGCCTGCAGATACACATATAAATTGTGCAAATACGGGTTGTCATTTGTTGTTTATTCAATGTGCCACTTGCGCTGAGAAATACCAGAAGTGTTGCAGTGAATCTTGCAGAGAAGTAATTCAATTGCCAGAAGAAGTTCAACGAACGATGAGAAAAGGTAAGCCAGCCGGTAGGATTTTCAGCAAAGGCAGGTTCCCGAAGATGGGGTAATTTTTTAGTGATTGTAAAATAAATTAGTCGATTGGTCGTTTATGTGTATTGAAATTAATAGCCTAGAAGCAAATAGTAATGCATAAAATTCAAGGTTACTTTATATTCGCGCAGATTTGAAATTACAATACTCAGAGGAAGAATGACGGAAAATAAGGATGTATCGATAGCCAACGGGGTTCGTTGGTTCTTTTTAATTATAGCATTAATTTTTACAAATTCGGTTTCAGCACAATTTGGATTTGAACCACCCAGTGGAGGAAGTGGCGATACGGCGGCTGCGGAATCAGGTGGCGGCATGGGAGGATTTGGGGGATTTGGAGGCGGTGAACCGGGTGAATCGGAGGCAGTTGTAAAAAAAGCTCCTTATAAACGATTTATTCCGCCGTACGATACCATGCGTGAGATTATTTTTTACGAGAATATTATTGAGGACGAAGAATGCGAAAATTGCAATGCGGATTCTTTGTATTGGCGAGCAAAAAAATATTTAACAACCAAAATTGGGAAAGATGCAATAAAGAAAATGGTTGTTGAAGACAAGATAGCGGAGAGATTGGTGTTGAGAATTACTGTACCCATGATGACAACCAACGGTACTTTTACAAAAAAGCAAGACGGCGAATTAGAGTATCGATTGACATTGCGTTTTAAAGACAGCAGGTACAAGTATCAATTTGGAAACTTTGTGCATGTAGAACCCATGGATGGGGTTTCTGGCAAGACAAACAGAACGTACCACGAACATTATATGCGTTTGAAAAAGGGATTTCAGCAGACCGATAAATATTTATTGGCAGCGGAAGCGGAGGTAAAGTTGGTTGTAGATGGATTGAAGAAGAGTCTGCGGGAGCCATATCAGCCAGACGAAGACGATTGGTAAATCGAGATTTATGGGTAGATTTATGGATTAGAAACCCTGAATTTGGGTGTCTAATCAAAAATCCCATAAAAAAAGTTGTGGATATCTTGCGAATAGCAAAAAAACAACCTATTTTTGCAACCCCAAAAAATACAATCAAGGAGCAAAGAGCGTGAATCCTTTAAGTACATACAAAACAATTTCGGTTAGTAAAGCCACGGCCAACAAGGGTTGGTTCGTAGTTAATGCCGAAGGACAGACATTAGGACGAATGGCATCACAAATTGCATTCGTTTTGCGTGGTAAAAACAAACCAACGTTTACCCCTCATGCAGATTGCGGTGACAACGTAATCGTTATCAATGCGGAGAAGGTTATCATGACAGCGGACAAGATGAACAGCAAGGAGTATTTGCGTCACAGCGGATATCCAGGTGGTCAGCGTTCAACGTTAGCGAAAAATGTAAAGCCTTCTCGTTTAATAGAGATGGCGGTAAAAGGCATGTTGCCAAAAAATCGTTTGGGTCGCAGATTGTTCACAAACCTTTATGTATATGAAGGTACAGAGCATCCGCATTCGGCTCAACAACCTAAAGAATTAAAAATTAAAGGCTGATTTAAGATATGATCAATAATTCTGGCAGAAGAAAAGCCGCAGTTGCTCGTGTGTACCTTAAGGAGGGTAGCGGTGCGATTGTTGTTAACAAGAAGCCTTTGGAGACTTACTTTCCATTGGTTTGGTTGCAAAACACAGTACAAGCGCCTTTGGTAGTTGCTGATAAAGTTGGCAAGTACGATATTCAAGTGAATGTAAGTGGTGGTGGTATCAGCGGACAAGCTCAAGCTATCCGTTTGGGTATTGCCAAAGCATTGGTAGATACTGATGCTGAATTGAAGAGCGGATTGCGCCATGCTGGTTTCATGACCCGCGATGCGCGTGTTGTTGAACGTAAGAAGAGCGGTCAGAAAAAGGCCCGTAAGCGCTTCCAATTCTCTAAACGTTAATTACTCATGGCATATACTCAACAGGAATTGCTGGATGCAGGTGTACATTTTGGTCACCTTACCCGCAAATGGAATCCAAAGATGGCTCCTTACATTTTTATGGAGCAGAACGGAATCCACATTATCGACCTGAAAAAGACTGAAGCGAAATTAGAAGAAGCCAAGGTGGCTGCGAAAAATATTGCTCGTTCTGGCAGAAGAATTTTGTTTGTAGCTACGAAAAAGCAGGCGAAAGAAATCGTTGCTGAGTTATCTGGCAATGCGAACATGCCGTTTGTAACGGAGCGTTGGTTGGGTGGAATGTTAACCAACTTCCAAACAGTTCGCAAAAGTATCAAACGCATGCAAGGTATCGATAAAATGTCTAACGATGGAACATTCGAACGCATCAATAAGAAGGAGCGTTTGATGTTAGATCGTGAGCGTGCGAAATTGAAGTCGGTTTTAGGTGGTATCGAAGATATGACCAAATTGCCTGGTGCTTTATTCATCGTAGATGTTAAGCGTGAGCATATTGCTATCGCTGAAGCTCAGCGTTTGGGTATTCCAACCATCGCTTTGGTAGATACAAATTCTGATCCAACTGTGGTAGATTTCCCAATCCCAGGTAACGATGATGCTTCAAAGAGCATTCAGTTAATTGTTACTGAAATAGCAAACGCCATTGCAGAAGGTTCTGCAGAGCGTAAGCGTGAGAAGTCTGAAGAAGAAGTTCAAGCTGCTTCCGAGAAGCAAGAGTCAGTAGAGGCGTAAATAATAACTATGACTAATATTAGTGCTGCTGAAGTAAACAAATTGCGCCAAATGACAGGTGCTGGTTTGATGGATTGTAAGAAAGCATTGGCTGAGACCGGCGGTGATTTTGACCAAGCTGTTGACTATTTACGTAAGAAAGGTGCGAAAATTTCTGCTAATCGTGCAGATCGTGAAGCCAAAGAAGGTGCTGTTATTGCAATTACCAATGAGTCTCGTAACTGCGGTGTTATCGTTGAAATGAACTGCGAAACAGACTTTGTAGCAAAGAACGAAGGATTTGTTGCTTTGGCTACTGAAATTGCGAATATCGCTTTAACTAACAAGCCTGCAAGTTTGGAAGCTTTGAGAGCTTTGCCTTTTGGTTCTGTAACCATT
>CAYUNO010000153.1:0-5726 GCA_964446075.1 uncultured Flavobacteriaceae bacterium
ATCGTTTCCGATGAACACGTTGTTTTTGGATGGGAGGTATTTTCATGCAGTAAAGAAAAATCAAGTATTGGCACTGCAGGTATTGGGGCAATTCTCATCCGGAGAAGTGCCATTTAATCAATTAAGTCTAATGGGAGGTGAAATGATGATGCGCGGCATGTATTTAGGGAAATACAGGGATAAACAGTATTTGGCGGCCCAAGCGGAATATCGGTTTTTGCCATTTGGGTTTAGCAAGCGATTGGGCGGCGCTGTTTTTGCTGGTGTTGGAAGTGTTTCATCTACTTTTCCTACTGAAAATTACAAACTAACAGGGGGGGCTGGATTGCGTTATTTATTGTTCCCGAAGAAAGATATTTTCACCCGATTAGACGTAGGTTTTGAAAAGCACGGCTATGGGATTTACTTCTACATCGGCGAAGCTTTTTAAGAATTTATTTTTACTTTTTTAGACCCACTAGAGGTACGAAATAGTTTAATGATTGCTTATTCTTTTCCTCCACAAACCCATTATCAAAGTTAAGACATGTAATATTTCCGTTAATGCCTAATGACTCACTCCAAACAACCAATTTTTGCTTTTTCAATAACTTACTCAAATTTGAATCTGTTTTATACAATTTGAAAAGATCTTCAATTCTTGGTAAAAAAGCTTGTTGAAAATCGGGATGATTTTCTAACCAATTTGTTACCTCCTCAAAAGACATAGGTCCATTTATACCTGTTGATATATTTCGTAATTTCGAGATATGTGAATGTATATTAATTGACTCTAGAGAATCAAAAAATTGAAATTCTCCCGCAAACTGTATTGAAATACTCTCCTCTTTATTAAATCTTGGTCTTGAAAAATCTACACCAAATGACTCCCATTTTATAACGGTATCATTAGTGAACCAAAATTTCACATAGGTTTCAACAGTAGTTGTATTTGATTTCAAACTAGTGAATTGATTTTGCTCTGTAATTAAACTTCGAGCAATGGGGTTGAGATAAGGATTTAAAGGATTCTGCATTATAAATCCTGTTCCAGATGAAAAACCCAATGTTGTTGAATTTGTTACTTCGGATAATTTATAATACCAATTTTCAATATTTTCAAAAGTTTCTTTACTTGTCGGTGTCCCAAATTTAACGAATACAGTTTTTTTTGTTGGAAAATCTATAGTCATAACTTCTGAATGCGTGACCATAGGGATTTCGGGCTCAGAAATAGCCTCTACAACAGGCATAGAACACGATAATAAAACAAAAGATAATGTTAAAAAAATATAAAGTTTTTTCACTTACGCAATTTACAATTTCGCAGGTAAAAAAGTAAAACTGAATTTCTTGAAACTTAGATTAATTTCACATTTAATTAGGGTATTATTTTATTTTAGTAAAAAGTCAAACTGTCAAAAAAACATATAACAACTTTAATCGATATAAATTAATGAATTAAAATTTAACAACCAAGCAAGGGATTATACATCATGATCGCGTTATTTTCGGAAACGAGTTCTTCTTGTATTTCTCCGGTTTGACGATTAGTAATCCGTTTCCAGATTTTATTGTGCCGGGTATAACCACCCCACCATTGTTGCTTAAAAAAATGATCCGTTTCAAAAACTTCGTATTTTACTTGTAAATCTCGATCGCAAACAATCTCACCGTGTAAATATTTGCCATCTACCCAGACATTTAGCTGGAAGGTATCAGAAGTTTTGTTAATCCATTGTAGGTCGATGTAATTGTAGGCCAAGGTAGCTCCGCAGGCAAAGGGTATGGTTCGATTGACATCGGGAAACACATCGTATCCATGTCGCCACCGTTCCGTAATTTGCATAGGCGTATGAAGTACCATCCAATAAAGTAAATTACCTAATTGACATAATCCACCCCCAATATCTGTAGCAATTTTTCCGCTGTGCAAAGCCAGTCCTTCTAAATATCCCTTTGACTTAGAGGGTTTTCCAACCAATTTCCATAAAGAAAACGTTTCACCGGGGTGAATTACGGTTCCATTAATTGCTTTACATGCAATTTGAAGATTAATCACCTTGTTGTGCTGTAAATACATTTCTACATATTTGAGTGGCCTCAGCAGCAAGGATTTGTGATAAATTATAGAAACTGGGTAATTAATGTTATGAAGATTTCTATGTGATCTATTGTCTTTCGATTTTTGGAACGATATCTCCGTTGGAATGGCATATCGCTCCTTCCCCAACCACCACCTAAATTTTCGTTTCCAAATAAAGAAGTGTCTACCTAACTTTCGTCGAAAAGAACTGCGAACTTTTGGTTTTTCTATGGTATGCTCACCTATCATCGATGAAATAGTTGACTAAAAAATGCTAACACAACGGTTTATTATTCCTCCGAAGAATCTTTAAAAGACGGCGTTAAATATCCATTCGACCACGTATAAACTCTTTCTTCCACCGATCTCCTCGTCCAATTTGTAGTTTCGTCAAAGACCTCAAAGGTTTCGGCGCGAAAAATAACTTTACCTGGGGCTCCACCTACATCGGAGGGAAAATAGAATGCTTCACCATACTGACTTTCGGGATCTGCGGAGGCAGCCAGATGACCTAACAAATGTAGTTCTTGGGGATTCCAAGTAAAGTAGGTCATACCGGATTCATCTCCACAAGCTTCCGAATAATAATCGATTCGCAATAAATGCGTTACACTATCAAGTCCGGCATTACCGTTAACACTTATCGAAATTAAGGACCCAAAAATGCGTGTAGAAAATTCATTAACTATTTGATTATCTTTTACTTCAATAAACATCAGACTGTCATTGGTTGTACTTCCCATAAAATTGGATTTTACCAAATAATAGGTTTGAGGCACTTGTGTTTGTAGCTTGGCAATACCCAAAGCATGGGTTGGTACAAATCCTGATTTTCCTTGATACGAAACAGGAAGAAAGGCAATTGGATTTTCTGTACTATATCTATTTTCCATACTAGAATTTGGAATCGATTCGCTATTCTTTCCATTTAATTTGGATTCCGGTGTTTTTGACACGACGAGCAAGTCCCCTATCTTCAAGGTTAATAGCGTTTTAGAATTATCCGTTGGTTTGGATTTCAAAACGGCTGAAGAGTTAGATACATAAAAAGTATCTCCAGTTTCAATATCGCAATAGGAACAAAACAGATATTTTACTGTCTGACCTTGAATTGGAATTATTGATCCTAGGCTGAGACTAAGGAAAATTAATAATCGAATCATGAGGTGTTTTTTAAGGAGGAAGATGATTTTAGGACGCGTTTGAAATCTATTTATATTGGGATAATTGATACGAAAATCGTTGAATGGCTTCGGCTTATCAAATTAATTTTCAGTTGTTTTCGAATGGAATTACTTTAAACGTTTAGAAACGTATTTATACGTGTAAGTTTTTAAAAATTAACACGTGTAACTTAATTTGTAGTATTTTTGTAGTAAGTCAATTATCTACAATGGATACTAAATTAACATTAACCCTCAACAAAGACGTTATAGCAGAAGCAAAAAAATATGCATCTGACAACAATACCAGTTTATCGGATTTAGTAGAAAACTATTTCAAGGCATTAACCGTATCGGAACAACCTATTTACTATGAAACTGCTCAAAATAGGAATGCGAATAGAACCCCAATTTCTGATTCAATAATTAGGTTGGCAGCAAGTGATAGTACTTTAAGTAATGGACAGAATTACAAGGAATCGTTAATGGAATTACTCTCGCAAAAGTTTTTATAGAATTACCATTATTCTTCAATTCCATGAAATTGCATGTACTAATTGATACTGATATTTTGTTAGATTGTTGTTT
Source organism: uncultured Flavobacteriaceae bacterium (assembly GCA_964446075.1). Lineage (GTDB taxonomy): Bacteria > Bacteroidota > Bacteroidia > NS11-12g > UBA955 > JAGKXC01. The sequence goes on from CAYUNO010000153.1 coordinate 3,817, forward strand.
AAACCGAGAACCTTTTATTTCCGATTCTATTAAAATATTACAATTATGTGAACTACAAAAAATCCAAGGCTATACTACACCGGTGATTTTAAGTAATTTATTTTATATCCTAAGAAAAAACAATAGTTTAGAAAAGGTTAAACTTTTTATAGAAAATCTATTAAAACTGCTAAAAGTAGTTGATATGAACCAGCAGGTAGTATCTGAAGCATTGGTATCGGGGTTAAAGGATTTTGAAGATGCAATGCAGTACTTTTCAGCTGTTCAACACCCGGAAATAAGTATCTTACTTACCAGAAATCGGAAAGACTTTGAAGGGAACGAATTGTCTATTCTGTCTCCCTCAGAACTATTATCTGTTATAACCACACAGGCATAATCAGTTTATTAAATAAATTGATAAACTCAGCTATTTCATCCACTAACAGCTATTTTTTCTACCAAACCAGCGGTATCGATTTTTAGCCACCCAACGGTATAGAATATTTCTAATTCCTTTGGGAATAGCATAACCAAGTAACAGGAATTTTACTGGTCCTGCTAATTGTCTGATTACTACTAGAACTGCATCCGATTCCATGAAAATTCTTTTGTCTTTTAATACGATCACAGAATCAGGTAGTTTAGTAAATGAATGCTGAAAATAGTCGTCCAATTCTTTAAACTGGGTATTTGAATTATTGGCATCTGACTTCATCCAAGATTGCAATGATATAGATCGAAACTTCGCCGAATGCTTATTTCTTCTTATCATTGATATCCAAAAATTACACAATACACAGTCGCCGTCATAAAGCACAACAGTTGTACCTTTATTTGGGGAATCAATAGGAATACTCATCTAAATACAAGAAATTAACTGATGCATGATTTAAGGATGGGCTCTTATCAAATACAAGGCAGTAGGCGTTTTTGTTTCAAGCCATGTAATGCTTTCCATCGCTTTAAACTTTTCGGCCATGAAGGAGTATTCGTTGGGGATTCGGACTACATCAATATTCCTGCTGTCCAAGCCTTGTTTTACAATATCCATTTGCTTTTTTGTCCAATTAACCTTAGCATCTCGTTGGGTTTTATCGATCAAAATCAAAAAGGAATCCGACTGTAATTGTTGCCATCGATTTGGCGAAATTCGAGAAATATAAGCCGAGGTCAATTTAACATCGGGCTGCAACATCAGTATGTAATCGTGCGGGTTGTAAGTACCCATTTCCTTTAACCCATCGCGTACTCCCCAAGGAAAACTCAATACAGTTTTACCTTTCATCAGTTCTTTTTCGTTTTTACTTACTGAAAAATCGTTTATCGAAAAATAATGAGGTGTTCGGGTTTTGTGTTCCAAAACAAAGGAGAAAGTAATTATCAGTAATAATGGGACTTTATATCTGTTTATCGCAGCTGGTAACTCTATCAGGTAATGGACAACCAATAATGCCAAGTAGAAATTCACCAAGGGAATCATCCGTGTTGGCATCCTAAAATGATCCAAAATAGGAATAAAATGGAGGAATGCCGACGGTGTGTACCAAAGATTTTTACCATCTAACCGAATTACTGGAAGGACTACAATTAAACTCAAAATTAGTCCAAACCAAACTGCCGTAATTCGATTCGGAAAATGAAATAATCTCTTTTGATAGATTAAGATTGAACCAAAAATGATTAACGCTATCAACAAACTCCAACCGAGATAAATAAAGTTTTCAGTTAGGGGCGATTGAGGAAAAGCAGCCTTAGAATGTACCCAGTTACCCATCGACGATGGTATGAATAGTTGCCTAAAATCCGCCGCTTCCCAAATACCTCCTTTTTTATCATATCCAGCCAAGTACAGTAACCTACTTATCACATGAATTATTATAGCAGCGATTACTGCTATCCACATGTAACTTCGTTTACTATTAGACAAC
>CAYUNO010000154.1:0-5723 GCA_964446075.1 uncultured Flavobacteriaceae bacterium
GAGATCTACACACCTGGTTACACTCTTTCCCTACACGACGCTCTTCCGATCTATTATTCTAGCAAACGATCGAAATAAACCAGGCGCAAATTACTATTTCATACGGATGGGTTTTGAAGCTTCTGGTAACCTGCACCGCTTGTACCGCTACTTATTTGAACCCAATTATAATCCCGATTCAAATTATCAATTTTTAGGGGTCAACTATTTCCAATATTCTAAAATAGAAACTGAATTTCGTTATAGAATCACCCTGGATGAACTTAACAGCATCGCGGTTCGTGCTAAAATGGGTTTAGCGATTCCATACGGTAACAGTCAGGTTATCCCCTACGATAAACGTTATTTTATTGGGGGTTCTAATTCCTTACGTGGCTGGCGACCTCGAGGATTGGGGCCCGGGAATACTCCAAGTTCTGTGGGAACAATTATTGACCGAAGTGGGGAAATTATTTATGAAGCCAACGTTGAATATCGATTTACCTTAATTAAGAATTTTATTGAAAGTGCCCTCTTTCTGGATGCTGGAAACATTTGGAACTTCTCCGATGCTGGAGGATCTACCGCCGGTTATGGAGTAATTAATAGAAAGAAATTTATCGGTGAAGTAGCCGTGAATACGGGAATAGGGATGCGCTTCGATTTAGAATTTTTTATGTTCCGATTGGATTGGGGATGGCCCTTGCGTGATCCTTCAAAAGCAGTAGAAAACCGGTGGGTCCTAACCCAAGGATTGGAAACCGGATTTGGTAAATACCTTATCAATGAAACCAACATTGTAATTGGTTTAGATTATCCCTTTTAAAATCCTAGTCTTTTACCGGCTTTGGCACATTTATTGCTTGTTTGCGGACGAATGATTATGTCGAAAATCGCAAAACGCAACATACTTATTTGGATACCTATTAGTTTAGCCACATTGTGGATCTCCGCTTGTTCATCTTGGATTGGCAAAGTGAATATTTTTCCAGTTGAAAACGACGTAGTTCTAGGTAAGCAAGTTGCAAGCAGTATCGAAAACGACCCCAAGATGGTTATTATGGATTCCGCACAGAATACCAAAATTTACCAATACATTTACGGAATTCGCGATAGCATATTGGCAACCAATCTTTTAGAGCATAAAAAAGATTTTGTTTGGAGAGTTAGATTAATTAAAAACGATACCATCCAAAATGCATTCTGTACCCCTGGCGGATTTATTTACGTCTACACGGGTCTAATGAAATATTTAGAAAGCGAAGATCAATTGGCTGGTGTAATGGGACATGAAATGGCTCATGCGGAGAAAAGACATTCCACCGATGCTTTGACCCGAGAATTCGGTGTAAATTTATTACTTGAACTGATTTTTGGAGCCGATAAAGCACAATTGCTGCGTATTGCAACCAACTTAGCTCAATTAAGTTACGGACGCGATGCAGAAACCGAAGCCGATAATTGCTCAGTAGATTGGTTGTATGCTACAAGTTATAACCCTACTGGAGCTGCAGGATTCTTCGAAAAAATGGAAAAAGAGCAAAAAGGAAATATTCCTGAATTCTTAAGCACCCACCCCAACCCCGGTAATCGAGTGCAAAATATGAAGCAACGCTGGGAAACCAAAGGGAAAAAAGCGGGCAACACCTACGCTGAAAGATATAAAACAATGATTAAACTAATTAACTAACATGAGAAGGTTATTCGTTGTTTTTTGTTTTTTGGTTGGCGGAACCTACTCAACCTTGAATGCGCAAATTTCCAATAAGTCTGTTGAAGCGGATGTAATTGTTTCCGAATCCATAGGCTTACCGGAAATCAATGCGTTACTTCAAGAAGCATATACACACATGGGAACCCGCTATCGCGGAGGTGGAAAATCTCCTCAAGGATTTGATTGCAGCGGATTTGTTGGCTACTGTTACTCCAGTGTACTAGGAATAAAGACACCAGCAAGCTCAAGTGGATTTCACAGTGCAGGAATTCAGGTTTCTGTATCCGAAGCCAAACCCGGCGACGTCATTTGTTTTACAGGGAGTAATGCATCGCGGAGAATAAGCGGCCATGTTGGAATAATTACCGAAGTAACCGATTCCAATGTTTATTTTATTCATTCCGCTACCAGCAGCGGTATCCGAATTGATTCAGTAAATCAACCGTATTACAAAAATAGGTTCCTAGAAATCCGCAGATTTTTCTAAGAACCTATCCATAGTTTTTGAGTTTTTCCCAAGGTACATCTTCTAATGAAAGATGCCTTGCTGTTTCCCTTACTCTTTTAATTACTTTTCGTCATTGTCCTTTTTTGAGGATCTACCACGTTTTGGTTTGGCCGTTTCTGTTTCCCCTGACCCCAAAGTTTTGGTTTCACTTGCTTCTGCAATAGCTATAATTTCGGACTCCGGCGCATCCAATTGTTTAGATGCTACCGTAATTAGCAATTCATCTGCCCCTTCTGCGTGGTCAACCTTTAAATAAGAGCCTTCCTTCAAATTCCCTTGCAATACCTGTTCTGCTAAGGGCTCTTCCATGTATTTCTGCAATGCACGTTGCAACGGTCTTGCTCCGAAATCGGGATCAAATCCTTTTTCTGCCAAGAACGATTTAGCCGTATCTGTTAACTCTACATGATAGCCAATATCCGCGATTCGCTTCAAAACCTTCTTCATTCGGATATCTAAAATCTGAATAATTTCTTCTTTCGCTAACGAATTAAACACGATTACGTCATCTATACGATTCAAGAATTCCGGCGAGAAAAACTTGCGCAATTGGGTTTCTATAACCTGCTTTGCATCTTTTTCCCTGCTAGCTTCTTTATTCATCGTTCCAAAACCAACGCCCGTTCCAAAATCTTTCAATTGTCGGGATCCAATATTGGATGTCATGATGATCACCGTGTTACGAAAATCAATTTTACGTCCAAGAGAATCAGTCATCTGCCCTTCATCCAAGACCTGCAACAATAAGTTGAAAACGTCCGGGTGCGCTTTTTCTACTTCATCAAACAAAATCACGCTGTACGGTTTTCTGCGAACTTTTTCTGTTAGCATTCCGCCCTCTTCATAACCCACATATCCTGGAGGCGCCCCCACCAATCTGCTAACCGCAAATTTCTCCATGAATTCACTCATATCGATTCGAATCATGGCATCGTCTGCATCGAACAAAAATTCGCTAAGGGATTTAGCCAATTCTGTTTTTCCTACGCCGGTTGGACCTAGGAAAATAAATGAGCCAATGGGTCGATTTGGATCTTTAAATCCAGCTCGAGTTCGTTGAATAGTTTTGGTAAGTTTTTCGATGGCTTTATCCTGCCCTATTACTCGATTTCTCAAGATATCGGCCATTTTTAGCAATCGTTTAGACTCATCCTCTCCCATTCGCTTTAATGGAATTCCCGTAATCATGGAAATTACCGCGGCAATATCTTCGTCGGTTACTAAGAATCTCTCATTTGCCGATTGGGATTCCCAACGAGCTTTTGCCGTTTCTAAATCCTCAGAAACTCGCTTCTCTTTATCTCTTAGCTTCGCTGCTTCTTCAAAATTCTGACTCTTTACTACTCGGTATTTTTCTTGTTTCAACACTTCCAATTCGTTTTCCAATTGAACGATATCGGAAGGTACATGAATATTCGAAATGTGTACGCGTGCACCCGCTTCGTCTAGGATATCAATGGCTTTATCGGGCAAATGTCTATCGCTCATGTATCGAACACTGAGATCAACACACGATTTAATGGCGTCATCTGTATACTGAACGCCGTGGTGATCTTCGTATCTATCTTTAATGTTATGCAGGATCTCCACCGTCTCTTCGGGAGAAGCAGGTTCAATCAGTACCATTTGAAATCTTCGCTCCAAGGCACCGTCTTTTTCGATATACTGTCTATATTCGTCTAGGGTAGTTGCTCCGATGCATTGAATTTCGCCTCTAGCCAATGCCGGCTTAAACATATTAGAAGCGTCCAGAGAGCCAGAAGCACCACCGGCTCCTACTATGGTGTGGATTTCATCGATAAACAGAATCACATCGTCTGCCTTTTCCAACTCCATCATTAATGCTTTCATTCGTTCCTCAAACTGTCCACGGTATTTGGTACCTGCAACCATGGAGGCGATATCCAAACTCACCACCCGTTTGTTAAATAAAACACGACTCACTTTTCGCTGAACGATTCGCAGGGCTAATCCTTCAGCAATGGCGGTTTTACCCACTCCAGGTTCTCCTATCAAGACGGGATTATTCTTTTTACGTCTACTTAATATTTGGCTAACGCGTTCAATTTCTTTTTCACGTCCTACAATGGGATCTAATTTACCCTCTTCAGCTGCTTTGGTTAAGTCTCTTCCGAAATTATCCAGTACCGGCGTTTTGCTTTTGCCTTTTTTCTTTGGATCTCCAATCTTTTGCTCTTCTTTGTAAAATTCTTCAGGGGTATCGCCATCATCGCTGGATGCTTCGTCACGAATTGGCTCAATTCCATCTTCCAATGCGCCTTTTAATACATCGTAATTAACACCATACTGATTCAAAACTCGCGAAGCAATGTTGTCTTCATCTCGCAAAATAGACAAGAGCAGATGTTCTGTGCCGATCAATTCTGTTTTGAAAATCTTGGCTTCTAAATAAGTAATTTTAAGCGCTTTCTCCGCCTGTTTGGTTAACGGAATATTCCCCAAATTAGCCGTTTTAACCGCTGTGCTTTTGATCACATCTTCGATACTCTTTTTCAATCGAAGCGGATCAATATCCAATACTTTCAAGGTTTGAATTGCCTTGCCTTCTCCTTCCCGGATAATTCCCAGTAAAAGATGCTCGCATCCTATATAATCGTGACCCAATCGAATGGCCTCTTCGCGGCTGTATTGAATCACTTCTTTAACTCGTTGAGAAAATTTCGCTTCCATGGCTATTACCGTTTATACAAATTTAACTTTTAAGCACTTGCTTGTTTATGTAAATTAAACACAAATTTATGCCTGTATGTTTTCGTGGATACTTCGTAAATCGTGCCAATCAAGGAATTTCAACCGAGTTATGACAATTTGACTTATTCAAACCATTTATCCACCTTTTTCGCACCTTGCTATGTTAACAAATTAAATTATGGAAAGTCTTAAAAAATTGCCTCCGCTAAATTTATTTTGATGGTTCTATGGCTACCAAGACAGGCAATCAATATTCTAAAATCAACAAAATTCTAGAACAACAAATCGGACCAGACAGTCTGGGAAGAATGCCGCCACAAGCCAAGGACTTGGAAGAAGCGGTTTTGGGTGCGATGATGCTTGAACGAGATCGAGTGCACGAAGTAATTGAGATTTTAACGCCCAAACACTTCTATCAAATTGAAAACCAAGAGATTTTTAGAGCCATTCACAGTTTGTACATCAATGGAACAGCAATCGATTTGCTTACCGTTGCCAACGAATTACGCAACCAACAAAAATTAGATTTGGTGGGTGGAGCTTATTACTTAGCACACTTAACCAACCGAGTGAGCAGCGGGGCCAACTTGGAATACCACGCCCGAATATTAACTCAGAAATTTGTACAAAGAGAATTGATCCGTGTTTCTGGTGAAATTGCAAAAGATGCCTATGATGATACCCAAGATTCGTTTCTCTTGTTGGATGATTCAGAGAGGAAATTGTTTGAAATTAAAAATTCAGGCTTAAAGCGAAATTTTAGATCCATTGATGTCCTTATCAACCAAGCAACCAAGGATTTGGAAGCTC
>CAYUNO010000155.1:0-5687 GCA_964446075.1 uncultured Flavobacteriaceae bacterium
ATTTGTTGGTTGTAGACGATAATTCGCCCGATGGAACCGCACAATGTGTGGAAGGTTTAATGTCGGAATTCAATACAGCACCCGATAACCTACAACCAAGATTAAACATCTTAAAAAGACAAGGTAAAAATGGATTAGGCACCGCCTATATTGCTGGATTTCATTGGGCATTAGACAAGGGTTATGAGTATATCTGTGAAATGGATTGCGACTTTTCGCACCCCGTTGATCAACTTCCAAATTTAATCGCTAAATGCGAGGCAGGTGCAGATGTATGTGTTGGCTCTCGTTACGTTGGAGGGGTTGTGAATGTTGTTAATTGGCCGATGGGACGAGTACTAATGAGCTATTATGCATCAAAATATGTTCAATTTATTACCGGATTAAAAATAGCCGATACTACAGCAGGTTTTGTTTGCTACAAACGGAGTGTTTTGGAAAATATCAACATCGATAAGATCAAATTCCGCGGATATGCCTTTCAAATTGAAATGAAATTCCGATCCAAAAAGAAAGGATTTACCATTGTTGAGCATCCTATTATTTTCACCGATAGAACTGCCGGAACTTCCAAAATGAGTACGAAAATTTTCCGCGAAGCATTGTTCGGTGTTATTGAATTAAAGTTAAAGAGTATTTTCGGACAAATTTAATAGTCCCAGATTCCTGTAACTTTAAATGCCCTATTACCCCAATAATCAAAAGAATCTAATCTCCGCGCTCTTTGTAGGCGCAGCATCGTATATTATACTTTCTATTACGAAGAATCCCTTTCCACTTACTTCAGACGAGTGCTTTTCCTTGTACCACGCCCAATTTCCCATTCCTACTATTTGGAAAGAACTAAGTAAAGGAAATAATCCTCCGTTATTTGAAACACTCCTTCATTTTTGGATTCATTTTACGGGATACTCCGAAGTTGCCGTAAGAACCCTACCAACCATTATCACCTCAATAACCGCAGGATTACTTTGGTTACTTTCACAGCATATAAACAAATCAATATTAGCTAACGTACTAACAGTATTATTTTTGCTAGGTAGTAACACAATATTGCTATTCTCACAGGAAATCAGGGCCTATAGTTTACTATTATTATTTACGGTTTTGGTTCAACTTTTATGGCTAACTCCATCGGTTAATAAAACTAAATTCCATAAAATACTATGGGCCGTTTGTGCCGCGGCCTTGGTCTATACCCATTTTTTTGGTTTTTGGATATTATTAATCCAAGGGCTTTTTGAACTATCAGAATTAATTAATAAAATAAAACAACCACCATCGAATAAAAGGAAAATCGTTCTAACAATTGTAGAGCTATTTTGGCCTTGGTTGTTATTGCTGTTATTTTACGCCCCTTATTTACAAGTAGTGATATTCCGATTCGTGGACTCTGCCAGCAGCGGTACATGGATGGAACCTGCCCCATGGGCAGCCCCTTATTTTACTTTATGGAAGTTTACCAATATTCCTGTAGCCGTCTTCCCTACAATATTGCTGTTACTAATAAATATTAAATCGGCAAAATCAAAAAGTCCAATCGACGCGAATAATAATGCCGATACCAACAAAACTGAAAAATATCTAATAGCAAGTTTTTTGATTCCTTTCTTGGGTATGTGGTTAATAAGTGTGCCAAGCCCTTGGTGTGTGCCGATGTTCAACGAGCGATACACGAGTTTTGTGATACCCTCTTTAGCCCTTGCTATTGCTTCCACAGCAAGAGGACTTACTATTTCCTTTTCTAGTATTTCCAACAATAAAACACTCTTTTTTCTATGGCTGATTTTATTAATTAGTCAATTTAGTTTTAGAACCATCTCAGTAAACCAAAATATCGATGTTACCACTGCAGTTCGAGAAGTAAAAAACAGAGAGAACGCTTCCGTTATATTAGAACCCGATCATGCCGCTTTCCAATGGTTGTATTATACCAATCAAACCAAATTTAAACAATGGCGATCCGATTCCATCTACCATCACATGACTCAGCAATTGATTCAAGAAAAAGTGTATATCCTGAAAACCCAAAAGAGTTTGGATAGTTTCGGATTAAAAGATTCTCCAATTTTATATTACACCCATTTGGATAATCGCAAAACAGAACACACCCAAATGATTGAGAAACAACTACAAAAGAATTTCATCATTCAGCCGTTCCCTTTCTCAATTGACGGAAATAATCATACCAAACTAAAATCAAAAACTTCCGAACTCTGGAAACTGCATTCCAAACCATGAGAAATTTCCCAACCGGCGGAATGAAATTCGAATTTTAACAAATTCAAAGTCGCTTGTTCGCATCTACTTACTTAATCAACTATATTTGCGCAACTTTTCTAATGGAAGGCGAACCTCGAAGTTGTAATTTAACCCATGCTACGCGTCTACTACCAGCGTCAGAATCGCGTGCACAAAGTGCAAACTCTGTCTCAGCTTGAGACATTGGAGGGATTAATTTGGATTGACCTACAAAACCCAACCACTTCCGAAATTCGAGATGTAGAAGCAAATTTCGAATTTAAATTCCAGTCTAGACAAGAACAGGTAGAAATTGAAAGTTCATCGCGTTATTTTGAAACCGACGATGAAATAATCGCAAACTCCAACTTTCTACAATTCGATCAAGATAGTACGCATTTTATTTCCAACGCTGTTTCCTTTATTCTTCAAGACGATATTCTTTTCACCTACCGCGATGCTGATTTAGGCGCATTTTCTGATTGCGTTAAAAAAATTAAAGGTTCCGGAAAATCCTTTCACACTGGAAGACAGATTTTAGCAACCTTGCTGGAAATGGGAGTAGATAATGATGCCGATTTGTTAGAAAACTTAGCAAGACAAGTTAGCAGTTTGTCAAAAGACATGAGCTTCGACCGTGATCCGGATGAAGACCTAATTTTATCCATTTCGAGACTGCAAGAATTAACCATGGAACTCCGGCAAAATGCGGTCGATAAACAACGAGTATTGAGCGCAATTTTAAAAAGCCGTGAATTTACTGGGGATGATTACGAACGATTACGTATTGTAATCAAGGATATCAACTCGTTAATTGATCATACTAGCTTCAATTTTGAGCGATTGGAATATTTGCAAAACACTTTTATGGGTCTTGTAAATATCGAGCAGAACAAAATCATCAAGATTTTTACTGTGGCATCCGTAATTTTTATGCCCCCTACCCTAATTGCCAGTGTTTATGGCATGAATTTCGGAGATAATCAACCCGAATTCGGATGGAAATATGGTTATCTTTGGGCTTTAGGGTTAATGGTTTTATCCTCCTTGGGTACCTTATACTTTTTCAAACGCCGTCGTTGGTTGTAATCTGAATTTTCTGCAATTCAGCTACACAATACAAACACTCGGCAAATAAAAACGTTGCTATTATTAAACTTCGCTGATTAAATACTAATATGCCAGTAAAAATATCTCTACTGAAAATTATTTTCTTGATTCAGGTATTCTTATTGGGAACCTTTTTGATTTCTTTTACAGAGCAAGATGCTAAAATTATTCGGGACAATTACCGTAAAGCTTTAACCAACGAATCGGATATCAGTATATTCAAAAATTATTCAGCAAAACACCAAAATAGTGCTTTGGGAAAAGCTTACTTTGGGACTGCTTTAGCGTTAGAAGCGAGAGCAGCTTGGTCACCTTCCACCAAATTAAGCAATGCCAAAGCTGCTTTCGCTGCTTTGAACGAAGCCGTTAAGCTGGATGCAAAAAACATCGAAATCCGTTTTTTACGACTAAGCTTCGCTCACGGTACTCCCGATTTTTTATCGATGAAAACCTCCATCGCTGAAGACAAAAAAATATTTTTGCAAGGGAATATAAAAAACCATCCTATTGGAGATATCATGCAAAAATTCATAACCAATAGCGGACTTTTTACCGCTGCAGAAAAATCATCAATTAAATAATCGAAGATTAAACAAACAACAGGTATTCAAACACCTTGGATACCTGTTGTTGAGTTATTATTTATCATACCCAAATTCTGGGCAATCCAGAAACTAATTAATGTTGAATTTACGATTCAATAGCGGCAATCCCTGGTAGCACTTTACCCTCAAAATACTCCAATAAGGCACCGCCTCCGGTACTTACATAACTCACCTTATTGTCAAATCCAAACTTATAAACTGCGGCAGCGCTATCGCCCCCACCAATTAAACTAAAAGCACCATTCTCCGTAGATTCTGCTACCGCTTCAGCCACCGTTTTTGTACCCGCAGCAAATGCTTCCATCTCAAAGACTCCCATTGGACCATTCCACAATATCGTTTTACTAGAATTTAACACGGAAGAAAATGCTGATTGTGCTTTAGGTCCAATATCCAAACCCATCCAGCCATCCGCAATTGCTCCGCTTTCTGCTACTGCTGTGGATGCATCGGCTGCAAATTTATCGGCAACAACGGAATCAACGGGCAAATGAATTTGTACTCCTTTTTCCGCAGCCTTCTTCAAAATATCTAGACAAGTATCCAATCTGTCTTGCTCGCACAAACTATTTCCAATAGTACCTCCTTGAGCCTTGAAAAATGTATAAGCCATTCCTCCACCGATCAAAATATGATCCGCTACATTCAATAAATTCTCAACGATCAGAATTTTATCGCTCACTTTTGCACCACCTACAATGGCAGTAAATGGTCGTTGAGGATTTTTCATCACTTGATTGGCGTTTTCAACTTCCTTCGCCATGAGATACCCAAATGCTTTTTTACCTGCAAAAAACTGAGCGATAACTGCTGTTGAAGCATGTGCACGGTGCGCAGTTCCAAAGGCGTCATTTACGTAGAATGTTCCGTAGGAAGCCAATCGCTCGCTAAAGCCAATATCCCCTTTTTCTTCTTCTTTATAAAATCTCAAGTTTTCTAACAGAAGCACCTCACCCGCTAACAGTTCAGCAGACAGTTGCTTTGCATCCTCGCCCATGCAATCCGAAGCGAATTTCACGGGTTTTGACAACAACGAACTCAAGTGATTTACCAGGTGCTGCAATGAGTACTTTTCGGTTGGACCTTCTTTAGGTCTACCTAAATGACTCATTAAGATCACACTTCCACCATCACTCAATATCTTATTAATCGTAGGCAATGCTGCTGTAATACGAGAATCATCCGTAATTGAAAATGAAGCATCTAACGGAACGTTAAAATCCACTCTCACTAATACTTTTTCTCCGGAAAAATTAAAATTATCTACTGTATTCATGACTTTTAATGGGTTTCAAGCAACTAGCTTGTAATATTCTTTTAGCTGGAAATAATCTGTTTTAACAAGGCCGACATACTCACGCGAGAATCCAGCAAATTCTTTAAATCTTCAATTTTCACGCGGGTTTGCTCCATGGTATCGCGATATCTAACCGTTACATCGCCTTGAGCCAAGGAGTCATGATCCACAGTAATGCAAAACGGTGTACCAATGGCATCCATTCTACGATAACGTTTTCCAATACTATCTTTATCTTCGATATAAACGTTATAATCCAATCGCAATTGGTTATAAATTGATTCCGCTAATTCGGGTAAGCCATCTTTCTTCACCAACGGTAAAATAGCCGCTTTAACCGGTGCAACTGCAGGATGTAACTTTAATAAAACACGAGTATCGCCATCTACGGTTTCTTCTTGATACGCCTCACACAAAGCCAATAAGAACAACCG
>CAYUNO010000156.1:0-5672 GCA_964446075.1 uncultured Flavobacteriaceae bacterium
GCCTGACAGCCTAAGAACATAGCTCCACCAATGATGGTTAGAATCATATATTTTTGGTATTACGGAACAGGGCTATGCACATTTAGAGAAAATCGACTTTGGTGATCCTTTTCACTGGGCTGATGGAGACAGAACAAATGGGCCAGTTCCCTTTGCGGCCTTATTTTTTATTGTAACAGGATTCCACGGATTCCACGTATTTAGTGGGGTTGTTATCAACGTGGTGGTTTATATTATGACTGTTCGTGGTGTATTTGAAAAGCGCGGACATTATGAAATGATCGAAAAGGCTGGACTTTACTGGCACTTTGTTGATCTAGTTTGGGTATTTGTATTTACTTTCTTCTATTTGATTTAATTGATTAATTTATAAAGCTATGGAATTTCCAGTTAAACCCGGAGAATACGATGCAATGAACTACGTTCCTCATACCGAGAGTCACGGTACTAAGGAATTATGGAGAACGTTTTGGATCCTTTTAGGTATTACAATATTTGACTTTATCATTTATTTTGCTTTGGACCCAACAGGATTTAGAAATTTTATTTTTATTTTCTTCGGTATCGTAAAGGCCTATTACATTGTAGGTGCCTTTATGCACTTAAAGCATGAGAAAATCAATTTAGCGTTGATTATCTTAGTACCCACTATTTTTATCATCGGTTTGATTATGGGATTACTTTATGAAGGTAATGCCATCACTTGGATGAAATAATAATGGCCTTAGACAAAACATATTTACGAAAGGCCGCAATAGCGGCCTTTGTTATTTTACCTATTATAGGGGTATTGTTATTGTCCAAAGCGGTTTGGGTTCATCAGGAACTACCGTATTTAGGAGAAACGTTCACCAATCCTGATGGTAGTAAATCGTATCATACGGTTTCTGATATTCAGTTGGTAAATCAACACGGGAAAGAAATTAATCTTTCGGATTTTGATTCATCGATAATCATTGCCAATATCTTTTTTGCTACTTGTCCTGAGGTTTGTCCGGAGATGAACAAGCAAGTTCAAGTAATTGCGGAGGAATTTAGAAGCAATCCCCAAGTTAAGTTTTTAACTATTAGCATTGATCCAGAACATGATTCTGTTCCAGTGATTGCTTCGTATGCATCTGCTTACAAGGCGGATTTGTACAAGAGAACCTTTGCCACGGGAAGGAAATCGGTGATTTATGATTGGGTATTGAATGATCTTTTGTTGGCTACTGAGCAACGCGGCAGTGATTTTATACACGATGACAAAATAGTGATCATCGATAAGAATAAGCATATTCGGGGGATTTTGGAAACCCGAGGAGCAACGTTAAAGGAGAAATTAGATCGAGTAAAACGAATTAACGACGATATAAATAACCTACTTTATGAATACAGAAAAAAAAGCTTGGATTAGCGATAAGGCCTTTTTTAGATTAGTATTAATTGTTTCTATAGCAGTCTTTGCTGTGGTGGTATTGTTGCAATATTTGCCATCTGAGTATAGACCTTCGGCGGATTTTGCGAAAGCGTTGCCCTTCACCAATGCTACTATAAATAGTATAGTAAGTATATTGTTGATATTTGGATTAAGAGCAATAAAATCGGGAGATAAGGCTTCTCATCAGAAATTCATGTTGGGTGCGTTTTTACTGAGTGGTCTATTTTTGGTGAGTTATGTAACGTACCATGTGTGCATGAGTCATACCAAACACGAGGGCGCCGGATTGGTTCTATATTCTTATTATGCAATATTGTTAACCCATATTGTTTTGGCTGCTGCGGTGCTGCCAATGGTTCTGTATACTGTTTATTATAGCACCACCGATCAATTTGCAAAGCATCGTAAAATTGCTAAGATTACGTTCCCAATTTGGTTGTATGTTTCAATCACTGGCGTTGTGGTTTATTTAATGATTGCGCCCTATTATCCATTTAAATATTTCCCATTTTAAATACTATGAAAAAGTTAATCGTTTTTGTTGTTTTGGTTACTGCAATGAGTGTAGGTTATTCGCAGTGTCCGATGTGTAAGACCGCGTTAACATCTAACCGCGGGCAACAATCCTTGAGTAAGCCTGTGGTGGGAAACGGTATTAATAAAGGGATTTTATTTTTATTAGCCACCCCCTACGTTTTGGTGGGAACTGCTGGCGCTGTTTATTTTAATTATCGTCGCAAGCAGCGTTTACATGGCAGATTATAAAAGAGCGGGTTTAGCCCCATTCTTTGCCTGCAAATGTCCGCGATGCGGAAAGGGAAGGGTCTTTAAAAAATCTATCTTGTCCCTTGGTCAGTTCTCAGATACGTATGATAACTGCCCCGATTGTGATTTGAGTTATGAACCGGAGACAGGATTCTTCTTTGGTGCTATGTATTGGAGTTATGCGCTTATTGTTGGAACCATTATAACCGGAGGTATAGCAATGAAATTCCTTGGACTGTGGGATTATGCCATAGGTGGTATTATGGCGTTTTTGCTATTGAACATACCAGTTATTATTCGATACAGCAGAATGTTGATGTTGTACATCGTTTATCCGATGATGTACAAAGAGAAGTTTTACGGTCATCCGATGGATGAAGAGTAGGAGTTACTACATTCTAGCGTTAGCGAACATCCAATTTAATTGGAATTTCTAACCAACAATTCACTACTTTCCCTTTGTACGTTGCCGGTATCCATGGTGCCAACACGATGACTCTTTTGGCTTCTGTTGTAAATTCAGGGCATTGTGGCGATTTTGAAACAGTAGACATTTTATCAACGATTCCCTCTCTATTCACACGGAATCGAATAATTATATTCCCCGAAATTCCTTTTTCCATACAACGTGTGGGGTAATTAAATTCGTTAACAATTAGATTTTTAAAGGCTTCTTCTCCGCCAAAGAATCTTGCTTGTAAATAATTAGAATCTGTTAGGGCTTTTTTCGCAGCTATTTTTGATTCCTTTGTTATATACTCTTTGGCAGTATTGGAATCTTTAAGTAAAGCCGAGATTAATTCGATGTCCTTTGACGTTTTGGTACTATCTTTAATTTTTGATTCCCCGATATTACTATTTTTTGGAGCTTCGATTTTATTAATTGAATTCTGTAATGCGGTATCGCTCAGTTTCCAGGGTAAATCGGGGTTGTCTGGGACAGACACGAGCGCTTTTGGGGCAATTTCTTTAATCCCAGATAATTGAAAAAATGTAATAAATGGATCTGTTAATTTCGGATTTCCATTCGTTTGTACTACAAAATTACTGTTTCTAATGGCCGCTAAAATCGGCTTTGTTATGTTGGTGTCTTGGTAGTTTACTTCTAAAAAATCAGCATGAACCACTATACCTTTTTTATTAATTTGAATAATGAGTTGACCTACCAATTTCCCAGTTTCTACCAATTTCTGATTGATATCGAGGTTGTTATTTAGTATTGTCTGTTTTAGTGTTGGCCAAGATTCTTTGGGAGTAGGTACCCATTTTGCATTTTTATACCAATAATAGTTGGTACCACCATTCTTTTTGACTTTTGCAACTAATTTACTGGTTTCTGATGACCAACTCGTTGTATACTGAGCAATAGCTGCAGAATTGAATATAATAGACAAGGTTAATGCGACTATTACTGCACATTGTGATTTAAAGGATTGGATTGCGGACTTCAATGGCGTAGATTTTTTGTTATTCCAAGTTCTGTTAATTCGAAAGGTAAATCTGAAAATGAGTTAATTCTATACAAAAAAAGGTCGAAATACGAATATTCCGACCTTTTTAAATAGAAAAAAACAAAAATTAATGCGCTAGGATTATTCTGCTTGCACAGGCAGTATTTCTTCTCCGCCGGCATTTTTGGCTTTGATTTTAGCTTCGATTTCTGCCATCATTTCGGGGTTGTCAAATAATAAATCTCTAACTGCATCTCTACCTTGACCTAATTTGGTAGTATCGTAGCTGTACCAACTACCACTTTTTTGTACGATGTTGGTTTCAACTGCGAGGTCTAATACTTCACCGGCACGACTTATGCCTTTACCGTAAAGAATATCAAATTCAACCACTCTGAATGGAGGAGCTACTTTGTTTTTAGCTACTTTCACCTTGGTTCTGTTTCCAATAACATCATCGCCATCTTTAATTTGGGCATTTCTGCGAATGTCTAATCGAATAGAGGCATAGAATTTTAGTGCATTACCACCGGTAGTAGTTTCTGGGTTGCCAAACATAACACCAATTTTTTCACGTAATTGGTTAATGAAAATGGCCACGCATCCGGTTTTTGAGATTGTACCGGTTAGTTTTCTTAGGGCTTGGCTCATCAAACGAGCGTGTAGACCTACTTTGGAATCGCCCATGTCGCCTTCGATTTCAGCGCGTGGTACCAAGGCCGCTACTGAATCGATAACCATAACATCAATTGCACCGGAACGCACCAAGTTATCGGCAATTTCAAGTGCTTGTTCTCCATCGTCTGGTTGAGAAATTAATAAGTTAGCAGTATCAATTCCTAAGGCTTCGGCATACACTTTATCGAAAGCGTGTTCTGCATCGATAAAAGCACAAATACCGCCTTTTTTCTGTGCTTCCGCGATGGTGTGAAGCGCTATGGTTGTTTTACCTGAACTTTCCGGACCATAGATCTCTACGATACGCCCGCGGGGAAATCCGCCAACGCCGAGTGCTAAGTCCAAACCAAATGATCCGGTAGAGATTACATCTACGGTAACGCTTCTAGCATCGTCCATTTTCATTACAACGCCCTTACCGTAGGTTTTTTCTAAACGCTCAATGGTTTGTTTTAGGGCTTTTAATTTCTCTTGTTGTTCGCTCATGACTGTATAGTTAAATTATCCGTTTAATTTCAATTAGGGTGATACAAATCTAATAATTTTGAAAATATATTTGTCAAAGTTATGACAATATTTTTATCAACACAAGCAAAAAAGAGGGATCGATGGTTGGATTTGCAAAAATTGCAAAACATTGATGGAGTAGAATTTGATGAACGATCAAAGGGATTTATATGGTTGTTTCAGTTATTGGACGAGGGAAAAAAATCCGAAGCTAAATTAAAATTAGCGAATGATTTATGGCAGTGGTGTGGGAGGAGTATTCGTGGTTTATCCGCCTGCAGTTTGGAGTCGTTATTAGGATTTCCTGGAATTCAACTAAGGGATGTAGAACTAATCTGTTTGTCGATGTCTTTGGCTAGATTGCGATTGGAAGAAGAATCAGCGGCAGAGAGTATTAGGAATTCATCTTCGGCCATGAAGTTGTTGCAGTCAAAATTTTTTGGAGCTCACTGCGAGAAGTTTTATTGTATTTATTTGAATAGGGCCAACCGGGTAATACGGATAGAATTATTGAGTTTGGGAGGAATTTCGAGTACGGTTGTGGATATTCGATTGCTGATGAAGCGGGCTTTGGATTTGTGCGCATCGGCTATTTTGGTAGCACACAATCATCCTTCGGGGAATTTGGTTCCCAGCGATGAGGATATTGAATTAACGAATAAGATCAAACGCGCTGGTGATTTTTTGGATATACGGCTAATTGATCATTTGATAGTGTTTGAAAATCAATATTATAGCCTAGCTGATGAAGGTAGAATTTAAGTTGTAATTTTTTATATTTTGGCGTTTTGTGAGATGGTTTGTTTAAGAGTTTGATACTCCTTTCTCAACCGCTTGAAATTGATTAGAAA
>CAYUNO010000157.1:0-5618 GCA_964446075.1 uncultured Flavobacteriaceae bacterium
CAAAAACAATCCCAAACAAAATACCCACTATGGCATATTTTATATTGGAATACCAAGGCTGCTGAATATCCGATTGGTTTACACAAGCGGTACCTGTTTGCTCTAATTTTTCTGTATGCTTACTCATCCTATTTTCTCCTTATAAATTTAATAAAAATGGCAGTCCAAACCAGGTCATCAAGAATCCACCTGCCATGAAACAACAGGTTGCAATCACCGATGGCCATTGTAAGTTACTGATACCCATGATCGCATGCCCCGAAGTACATCCGCCAGCGTATCGAGTCCCGAAACCCACCAAGAATCCACCTAGAACCATGAACACCAATCCACGCAAAGAGCCTAAACTCTCCCAAGAAAATAGATCTCCAGGCATTAACCCACCGAAATCCTTGATACCTAAGGCAAACAACTGATCGTGGGTTTTTTCGGCCACCAATACATCGTTGGGGTTGGTTAAAAATGTAGCGGCAATAAAACCACCAATCAAAACACCACCCACAAAGAACAAATTCCAAGATTCACGCTTCCAATCGTATTGAAAAAACGGAATCTTAGCAGGAATACATGCAGCGCAGATGTGACGCAATGAACTAGAAATCCCAAACGACTTATTCCCCAACAATAACAATGTTGGAACTGTTAATCCGATGAGGATCCCCGCCACATACCAAGGCCAGGGTTGTGAAATAAATTCTAACATAGTTTACGATTTTACCAATTTACTCTGACAAACAAAATCCGTTTTAGGGGCCGATGTTTTAGCAATCGCACCAAAACCACCTTCAACCTCTTTGAAATTGTGAATTCCACGAGCCTTTAAAATGGAAGCCGCAATCATGCTGCGGTATCCACCCGCGCAGTGCATATAAAATTCCCCGTCATTTCCTACCCCTGCAAACCAGTCGTTGATAAAATCTAAGGGCTTGTTGTATGCATCTTCCACATGTTCGGCGCGATACTCACTTTCTTTTCTAACATCCACAACAATGGATGTACCAATGTTCACTTCGGATGCAAAGGTCTCTGCCGAAATTCTATTTACGGTATCTACCTCCTTACCGGCAGCAGTCCAAGTGGAAAATCCACCTTGCAAATGCCCCATCAAATTATCAAATCCAACCCTACTCAATCGCGTTACCACTTCTTCTTCTCTACCTTCGGGAGTAATTAATAATATGGGAGTTTTCACATCGCCAATAACGGAACCTACCCAAGGGGCAAATTGACCATCAATTCCGATGTTAATGCTTCTGGGGATATGTCCTTTAGCAAAATCAGCGGCAGAACGAGTATCCAACATAACCGCTTCGGTTGACTCAACCGCTACTTCAAATTCTTCAGCAGATAGCGCACGCAATCCGTTATTTAACACATCATCAAAGGAGCTATACCCCTTTTTATTCATCGCTACATTCATGGGGAAATACGCAGGTGGCGGCAACAAGCCATCCAATACCGCTTCAATAAACGCTTCTTTGCTCGGTTGATTCAATGCGTAATTCATTTCCTTTTGGTGGCCCAATGAATCAACGGTTTCTTTCATCATGTTTTTACCGCAAGCAGATCCAGCGCCGTGAGCGGGATAAACCATTACTTCGTTTGGCAAAGGCATGATTTTATTCATCAAGGAATCATACAACATTCCCGCCAACTGCTCTTGGGTCATATCTGCTGCTTTTTGTGCCAAATCGGGTCTGCCCACGTCGCCCAAAAACAAAGTATCGCCACTAAACAAACTGTGTGGATTTCCCTGTTCGTCTAACAATAAAAAGCACGTACTTTCCATGGTATGACCTGGAGTGTGCAATACCTTTAACGTGATATTTCCGATGTTAAACTCCTGATTATCTTCGGCGATTAAACACTCAAAATCTGGTTTCGCTGTGGGTCCATAAACGATGGGAGCTCCGGTTTTTTTACTTAAATCGAGGTGTCCACTCACAAAATCGGCATGAAAATGGGTTTCAAAAATATATTTCAGTGTTACCCCATCTTTGGCCAATCTATCCAAGTAAGGTTGCACTTCACGCAAGGGATCGATAATTACCGCTTCCCCTTGGCTGTGAATGTAGTAAGCGCCCTGCGCTAAACATCCTGTGTAAATTTGTTCTATATTCATATTATTATTTTTTTGCTATTGCTTTTTTTGCGTCTTTTATGGGTTTAAATGGTCCAAATTTGTGTTGTTCCTCAGAAAACGGATCGGCATACGGTCCAAAGGGATGATCGAATATTTTTTCTTCCAATTTTGGCCAATCCTTACTTAAATCTTTGGCAGGTCTTGGCATATTGTTTACATAGGCCGCGATATCCCAAGCTTCTTCGTCCGTTAATTGAGGCTGCAAATAGGTTGCACCTTGGGGCATATTGGCTTTGATGTAGCCTGCAAAGCGCGATAAGCGATACAATCCTGCTCCGTGATTATAACTGTTTTTACCCCACAATGGCGGATAGGTATACGATTTCCCATCGGCGGCTAACACCCCGGCTCCATCGGCTTGATGACAACTTACGCATTTTGTTTCGTACAATTTTTTACCTTTTTCAGGACTTGCTGCTCTATCCAAAAATGCCAATTCGTAAATGCCCGTGCCTTTGGGTTTCTCGCCTTTTTTCACATTGCTTCCTACAAAGTTTATGTACGCCACAATGGCCTCCATCTCTTTGCTACCCTTCACCGGCGCAGTGCCATTGAGTGATCGTTCAAAACAATCGGCTACCCGCTTGTAAACATCTTCCATACTTCCACTTCTACCGCGATATTTGGGATACGTGGAAGCTACGGCAGCATAATTATTACCCCAAGGCTGAGTACCAGCATTTAAATGACAATTTTGGCAATTCATTCCGTTGGTTAGCTTAGCCACACTTCCATTAGGACCTAAGTATATCGATGTTTTAGAAATAAGTTCTTTACCGTATTTGATTAAATCGGCATTGGGCAATTTATTTAATTCTTCCTCCGATGGGGGTGTCCACATGCCTTCTGATTTATCTAAAGCAGGCAATCCTGAATTGCTTTCCCCGGTGGTCAATAACAACGCTGCAGAATCTACAGTCGCTGGATTAGCATTCGTACTATTTCCTCCAACCAAGATCCAAATCCCCATACTTAAAACGGTAATTAACAATATGCCAATTAGAATCATCAACGAATTAATGGATCGAACTAATCTTTCAACGTTTTGCATAGTACTGTTTCCTCAAAATTAATGTCCGCCTGCCGCTCCTCCAAATACTCCCAATGTATCCAAAATCATATATACCCCCAACAATAATACCATCCAACCAAAGGCCGGCTTCAACTTACTGCCAGGAATCTTTTTACTCAATTGACTTCCAACAAGAATACCCACCACCGCAATCGACGAAAAGATCAATAAAAACTGCCAATCGATTGTATTTCCCGCTTTCAAATCGCCCCCAAAAAAACCAATTAACGATTTACTCGCAATAATGATCAACGAGGTACCAACAGCCTGTTTCATGGTAAGTTTGGCCATCAATACCAGCACCGGAATAATTAAAAAACCACCACCGGCACCCACCAAACCCGTAACAAATCCCACCAACAATCCTTCTCCTAAAATCAATGGATAATTGAAATTGGCATCCCCAGTGTTATCTGTATTCTCCGTAGTTTTCGAAGGTTTGATCATGGAATACGATGCCGCCACCATCAAAATAGCAAACAGAATTAACACCGCTACGGCTTTAGTAAATTCAAACCCTCCTACCGTAAACAACAAATCCGGAATGTTGGGCATCACGTATTTCCTCGTTAACAAAACGGTTACAATACTGGGCGCACCAAACACCAACGCGGTTCTCCAATGCACATTACCCATTCGGATATGACTAACCGAACCTACTAAACTGGTTAATCCCACCACAAACAACGAATAAGCCGTTGATAAAACCGATGGAATAGCAAATAACTTCACCAAAATTGGAACCGTTAAAATAGAACCTCCACCACCAATTAGTCCCAGCGACAAACCCATTAACAATGCTCCTACATAACCGAAAATCGTTAACCACGTCAAGCTTGAAGCACCCATTGAGGTAGAAACCTGAGCGGCAACTTCAGCAGTATTAGAATCGGAAACTACGGTAGTAACTGTATCTATCGGAACAGCAGTTTGTAGCAATTGTATAACTAACAAGGATGTATACATTAAAAATATTATTTAATTATTATAAACTTCAAAATTGTACCAAAACCATTAAGCCTACAGTGACTTAAATCACACTAAAAATAATTGCACCCTAACAAGTTTAACGAAAATCGTAATCATACCCTTCCAACTGTGATAACAATGTAATTGGCTTATCCGTACAGGTAATTCTACCTTCTACCTTTGGAGATACCGGAGAATTAACTGTTAAATAATCTTTCATGATTTGGTGCAAGGTTATATCCAATTTTTGCGGATTTTGCACTTTTTCCAATCGACACAACGTATCCACAGGATCCCCTTCGCGTTCGCAAGCCACGATACTGTACATTTTTTGCAAATCCAATTTCTTCCCTTTCACTTTTATCCAGTTTATTCTGCTGCCTTTGGGTTTCCCCGATGTAAAATTCACCTCCATTCCTTTGAATCGCACTACCCAGCCACCAAAGCGTTTGGCCGGATCCACTGCAAATACATTTTCCAATTCTTTTTCCAACCAATCCCATAACTGCCGGCCCGATACCATGGCTTTTTTTGCTTCCGAATCTACGGGCAACATGCTCCACAAATACTCTTCTGTGATTTCGGCCTTGCCGGTTTTTGGGTCAGGTAACAAAGGCGGACAGAATCTAAATCCATTACTTAAAGCAATATCCGGCTTCAATTTCCACATTAAAGCATCGGTAATCATATTGTCCATGGGTGTTTCCAAAACATAATAGCGCACCAACGGAGTTTTTGTTACGCCGATAACCGTATCCAACTGCTTTTTATAAGGTGTTCTTACCTGTTCCACCAAGGCTTCCATTTCGGCATCGGCTGCATACTTAGCCGGATCAACATCCATCAACTCGTAATGATGTTCTTTTACGATCCCGTTTTCTATAACAATATCTAGCTTCCCCAAGAAAGAAGCAAATGCTCCCGGTTCCGTAACTTTGGAATATTTCCCTTCGATCGGCTTTCTCACCCGTTCGTGGGTATCGGCACCTAAAATATAGTCGGCACCTTCTACGTACGGTTTATTTGATAAATCAACTTGTTGTGCCAAGCCCATATGAGTCACTAAAAACACCATGCTACACTGCTCATAATCGCGCAAATATTTAATCAATTTTTGTGCATTTTCTGCGGGGTCGGTAAACTTGATACCGTAGCTGTAAGCCGGAGATTGACGCTTAGGCGTGAGCGGATCATTATACCCCACAAAACCAATTTTCACTCCAGCAACACGGGTTGTCCAATAGGGCGGATACAGCGAATCTTTATTATCCGATCCCGGTACATCGTGATACATATTGGCACATACTTTGGCCGCATGGTAGCCTCCTAAATCGCGCATCATCAAATCTTTACCGTAAACCACCTCCCAATTTCCAGGAAGCATCAAATCGTATCCGATATTATTGATTAACGGC
This sequence comes from uncultured Flavobacteriaceae bacterium, assembly GCA_964446075.1. Taxonomy (GTDB): domain Bacteria; phylum Bacteroidota; class Bacteroidia; order NS11-12g; family UBA955; genus JAGKXC01. The sequence continues at coordinate 5,600 of CAYUNO010000157.1, forward strand.
ACAATTGCTTTACCCTGAC
>CAYUNO010000158.1:0-5596 GCA_964446075.1 uncultured Flavobacteriaceae bacterium
GTAATAACCATTGCCGATTATCCTAATGACCTATCCAAAAATTTAAATTGGTCAGATTTATCATCCGATAATGACCGAAATTTGGTTTTGCAGCAATTGCATTCACAAGAATTTTATCAAAATAATATTATTTCCCTTCACGATGAGCAGGCAACAGCTCAAAAAATCAGGGAAGCCTTCAAACAACTTATAAACGATTGCCAGCCAGGCGATATTGTCTATGTTCATTATTCGGGTCATGGTCAACAAGTTACAGATTTAAACAGGTTTGAGGCGAAAAATGAGCATTTATTTGAAGATGAATTGGATGGATTGGATGAAGCATTGGTTGCTTATGATGCTCCATCGAAAGCTTACGAAGGGTATCGTTTAGAAAACCATATTGTGGACGATGAACTGAATCATTTCTTTTCGTCTTTGAAGGATAAATTGGGTGTTAAAGGACAGATTATTGCTGTTTTAGATGCCTGTCACTCGGGAACCGCTTCGAGAGGTGGTAATCCCGATCGTGTGAGAGGAACTGGAGAAATATGCGCAGTTCAAAGGAAAAACAATGACATAAAACAACAGGTGAATCAAAAATCCGTGAATCGAGGAATGGAATTCGATTTTAATTTTAAATCACAAGAATCTGTCGCTAATTTTATTGTTTTTTCTGGATGTAAATCTCACGAAAAAAATAGAGAATATTATGATCCACTATCTAGAAAATATTATGGTTCCCTTACGTTTTCAATTGTTCAATCTTGGAATCAATTGAACAAGAATTCAACCTACAAAGATTGGTACAGTCAAATCAATCAATTCGTTAGTTTAGCATTTAATAATGCTCAACACCCCGAAATTGAGGGGGATAATTTAGATATTTCTGTATTTAATGGTGATGTGGTTCAAAGCGATTTGTTTTTTACAGTAAAGGAAGTTGGAAGCACATTAATTACGTTGAATGTTGGTGAATTGATGGGGTTGAATCTGGGAGATACAATAGCGTTTTATCCGTTGAGTGTAAAGAAAATCTCGGAAGTATCTCAACCATTGGCATTAGGGGTAATATCTAGTTTGAATTTTACGGAATCGCACGTTACTGGATTGAAATTTATGGGATTGCCTAGTGTATTACCAAGTAAATTCGAACTAAAAGGATATGTGAAATCATCGGTAAAAGTTAATAATCCATTGAGAGTGGGTTTAAACATTAACAATAAAAAAATAAAAAAACAGTTGACAATATTGTTTTCTAAGAATGCAAATATTGAATTCGTAGAAAACGGCGCTAATATTATAATTAACGATACTGTAATAAATCAAAAATCTAATCTTATTGGCCTTATCGCTCGTTTTGCTAACTCGGGATTTTTAGTGCAAGAAATGCCATTTAAAACTATTTGGAACGACCAATCCTACGACACACTCTTGCGAATTTTACAGAATACACAACGCATAAATGAATTTAGAAAAACGGAAATTTTATCCAGTGATTATGATTTTGAAATTAGAATGCAACGGATATCGGCAGATGGAAAGGATACAAGCGATGTAGATTTGACTTTTGCTAAATATAAAATTAACGATCAGATTTTGTTGACATTAAAAAACATTGGAACCCAACCAATTCGCTTTGATATTTTAGATATTGAACCCACGAATCGAGTGAGCAAAGTTGATGCAGGTGCAAAACGAGAGAATAAAATCTCCTTAGAGGTGGTTCCTCCTGGTAAATATAAATCTTTTGTATTCAATAGGATTCAACCTCCAACTGGACTTGAGCAATTGAAAATAATAGCTTCTGCTGAACCACTTGATTATAGCCTAATTCTAAATTTTGGACAGAATCTATCTCAACATCGAGGTGCAGATGGGAATCCGTTGTTTGACAGTCAAGGTAAATCTGTTTATTCCCAAATGTCTTCGGTAGATAAAAAGCAGACAATACCAACTCTAAGTATAAAAAATATTTATTTCGAAATTCTATCTGAAGATAATTTATTTTAATATGTGTAGACTTAAAAATTATGTGATTTTGATAGCGTTGCTTGTTGCCAATAAAATTAAAGCACAAAGCCACTATGTTGTTAAATGGGACATGTTGCAAGATCAGGTTTCTTACTCCCAGATAAAATTCCAAGCTGGAAAAAAAATTGAGACAAAGATTTCAGAACCATTTTTGAAAGAAGGAGATATTCTTGAAGCTAAAATTATGAATATTAATGAATTTATTTATAAGCCAATTATTAAATTCAATAAAAGGGTATTGGTAGAACAACGAAGTGGTAGTTTTATTAATAATATTATACAAGGTTTAGGAGCGCTAAATGTTGGGAATGGATTATTGACGGCAATATTAAAGTTAAACAATATTTCTCAAGATCTTAATGAAATAGATTTAGGAAATAGAGGAGAGTTGTCAGGAACTATTAATGATCAGAGGGTATTAAACTTAGAAAAGGCAATATTTGCTGAAATTCAATCTATTAATTACGAATTGGGAGTATTTCAAAAGGTTCAAAACGAATTTAATGAATTGAATCAGTTGGTTTTGTCCGAAGAGATTGAACTTGCTGATTTTAAAATTCGTGCAATTGGTCACTTGGAAGTTTTAAAAAAATTAAAAGCTGAAAATTCTGCAAAAAATTTAATTGCAACCATATCGAATTTGCAAAAATTAATCCAAACAGCAGAAGAACAAGGTATAGTTAATAGTCTGAAATTAGAAATTCGACAAAAAAGTGATGATGTAATCAAAATTTGTCGAGAATTAAATGTTGAAATGTTGGCTGTTAAATTTTCTGATGCACAATTTCGATCTTGGGAAACCGAAATCATGACTGCAGATTTTGCATATTCAAGTAAATACTTGATTGAGAATTTAAACGAAGATGGGCAACAAGAATCTGCATTAGAAAGTACTCAATTCAAGATTGACTTCCAGGTATTTAGGAAGGATATACGAGGCCTGATTATGAACAGCGAATTAAATATTGGTAGTGATTCAATTATTTCCTACGATGCCCTGGTTGTCCATAAATTGGTTAGTGTAAATGCATCATCTCCAGTTAAACCTGTATGGATTACGGGTCTTGTGTATCAATTTCCACTTTCCAAAAATTCTTTTATTGAACCGATAGATAACAATGCTGGAGATTCAGTAGGATTCTATAATGGAAATAGTATTTGTGGTGGTTTAGCAATTGCGTCTAATTTGATGTTTGAATGGAGAGATATAAAAAAATTCATTCCAAATTTATCGGTAGGCGTTTCTTATAAGATCAATGAGTTTACTAGTCAATTAGGCTTTGGCAAAATGCAATCTTCAACGTCCAATTTAAGTATATTGTTGGGAGGAGGAATTCGAACTCGAGGGTTCCGTTATTTTTCAATCAATACGGGTATTGCATGGTCTCAAGTTCAAGTGTTAAATGATAATTTGAAAATTGGCTACTTTTACGAGGTGAAAGCTTTGGAGAACATGGGCATTACGGCAGAAAATTATTTGATTAATAGGTGGAAACCAGCCATTTATTTAGGCTGCGGATTTCATTTTTAGACTAAGTAATTTGATTGTTTCATCTAATCAAAACAAAGCCAGCCCAATTTTTAGGATCATTTGGGTATCGGCTTCTCATTTCTTTTTGGGTTTTTTCAAAGGATTTTACTGGGTTTTTTGATTTGGTTAAATCGTCGTAGAAGTAGGACATAAGTTCCATGGTTTCTTTATCTTGTACAGACCAAAGAGAAACGATAATTTGTTCAACTCCAGCCAATTTAAACCCTCGTCTTAATCCAAATGTGTATTCTGAATCTTCAATTTTACCTAGTCTAGTTTCGCATGCCTAAAGCACACGAAGTTTTGTTTTTTTAAGGTTTAATTGGGATACTTCTAATGCCGTTAAAATTCCGTTTTGTTCTTTACCCAGCTTAGTGAGTGTATCAATTCCTATCCAGGCCCAATTTCCACCGGTAAGAATAATTCCACTGCGAACCATTGGGTTGGTACTAAAACGATAATTGTATCGAAAGGAATTTTTATTGGTGTTGGTATCCGTATCCGAGAATTCATAAAAGGCGTATCAATGCGTCGCAAAATGCAATATGTCTTTTGCTTCCTTATCTTCTAATTGTAGGATGTTATCTTCCAGTGCTTCGTTCTGTTCAAAAAGTATAGTATTCCATTTTGCCTCCGAAACAACCTGATAGATCTGTTTTACTTCGTTTTTGGTTCCTTCTAAATAACTCAGTTTTATGGAAGCCGAAGTGCTGCTTCGTTTATTGGCGTCTGATTGTTCTGATTTTGATTTTTTTGATTTCTGGGGGGGTAGGGTGGAAAATCCAGGTAAAAAATCATAATTAATTCCGCCAATCATGGCAATGGAATTGCCTATGGGTTGGTTCATTTTCTCTTTAATCCCCATCGCTAGATAACGTGTGGATGTGAGTTGATGTAAGCTGTACCGATCCACAAGTTATTCGGCATTCGGCTCCGCTACTGCTTTTTCATCGGAAATTACTACGCCGCGTTTGTTGGTGGAAACTGCGAGAATTTGATCTCCAGCACCTATTGGTGCATAAATAGCATGAAACGGAACGTTTAACAATTCACCGGACGGCGCATAATAGATGGTTTTAATATCAATTAAATACGATTCAAATGATTTCCAAAGTAAAGTGTAGTGACTACTATATCCTAGTTTGGGGTTAATGTTTTGTATAAATTTCTCTGGACACAAAGGTACGAGTTTTGGAATTGAATCTCTCCTTTTCAATATCAGAGCATTGTAATAATACTGTGAGTCCTTTTCACTTTTAAAGCGTATAAACTCAATAGCTGCTTCAGTGGTATCGAGGTTTTGTTGAATTTGATTCCAATTAATGAATAGGTTCTTTTTCTGCTGAGCATACTCTGGCCAACTTAAGGTAAGTCGTTTGTCTAAAGAATCAGCTTCAGAACGAAGTTTCTGTATTCTTCGTTCCTCAGATGTTCCATCCGACTCAAGCTTTGCAATTAATCTTCTGCGGTATGCTAGTTCAGATCTCAAATCTTCCACTTCCCGATAATTGTTTTCACCGAGAATTTTCTTTCGTATATATAGAGCTTTTAATGCATAAATTTCTGCATTCTTATATTCTGATTTTCTATTATATATGAAACTTAAATCTTCTAAAGTTTGTGCAAATTCTAAATGTACTTCTCTATTTTGTTTTACTAACACTTTAAGGCATTCATTTAGATAATGTAAAGCGGAATCCTGTTGTTTAATTTGAGCGAAACAAGTTCCAATAGTCCTTAAATTTTCCGCATATCGCAAACTTGTATCTGATTCATATTTTAATACCCATTTGGAAATGTACTTAGCCGTTAATAGAGCACTATCTAAATTATTTTCTTGATTTAATCGAGTGTAAGTATTATTTAAACTGGAGTAGTTGTCTTGACCTTCTACAATTTGTACTAAGCAAAAAATAAATAAATAAATAAATAAATAGAGGTTTTAAGTTTCATACTTATTTCAAATTGTAAAAAATAATTGGTTACTGAATTATAACTCTTTTATATTCTATTTTATCTTCAGCGCATAGTTGAAGTAAATAAAGGCCTGAA
>CAYUNO010000159.1:0-5596 GCA_964446075.1 uncultured Flavobacteriaceae bacterium
AGTTGAAGAAGTTCCAGCTGTGACAGAAGTTGTGACCCCTACTGCTGAGGTTACTCCGCAGATACCGGTAGAAGTTATACCGTCAGTGGCAGAAGTAGTGCTTCCAGTGGTAGAAGAAGTGCCTCCTGCTGTGGTGTTTACGCCGTCTGGGGAAATGGTGCCAGCTGTGACAGAAGTGGTGCCTCCCGCCGCCGAGGTAGTTTCACCGCCACCTGTTGAGATTGCTCCTCCACCGATATCGGCCATCAATACCCTTACCGAGAGACCCGTTGATACTAGCAGTTCAGTGCAATTGAACGAAAATGGAGAACTGCCACCTCCTGCCTTATCGGGGATGAATGTGGAGGCCATTGTGAATCAAATGCCAATTTCACGTCGTTTTGAATTCGCAAATTTGTTATTTGGGGGTGACATCCAGCGAATGGGTACATTTATTCACGAATTACTTCAAGCTCCTACAGGAAGCGGCAGGATGGATGTTTACGAGCGTTGGTACGATGATAATAACTGGCGTCGTAGAGATGAAGCGGCATCGGACATGCTTCGCCTTATAAAGCGAATTTTCCCGAGTTAGTGCATGGTGGGGTCTGAGTAATTCGGACTGAAACTATGCAAAACACCTTGGTGAAACAACAATTGTTGGGATTTTATCGATCTCATTTTTTCTTACTCCCCTTATTAGGGTTGCTTACGGGGTACTTGCTTTTCGCCTTGTTAATAAGCACGGAATTTACGCAAGGCTTTCGGTTGGTATGGATTTGTTTGGTACCTGCTTTGTTGTTTTCAGTGTTGATTTGGACAATAGTTCAATATCGGAAAAGAAAAGAGGACTCTATTACATGGATTTATCGTTGGTTTCGATCGACCTTCATTTATCTCCTAAATGTTTGGATTGGAGGTTGGGTATTACCGCCTGAGTTACCCAGTAATCGGTTCGAAGAATTGGTGAAGAGTTATGATTTATTTCGGGCATCTGAATCGGAAGGATCAATAGCCATAGATTGCGTGGATTCGGTGTCGAAAGAGGCTCGAGTTAATGGGAGGTTCTGGGTTAAAATCACTCGTTGGCGGAACGATTCAGAGCCTTGGGTAGGCCCTTTTCACCGATGTGTAATGCCAATTTCTGTGTTAAGTGAATTTGAGTTCAGCGGTATTCCAGAAGATACGGATTGGCGCACGATTTTTGGCTCGAAAGGATATTATGGACGTCTTACTTGGCCGAAAAGAAAGCTGCAGAATTTAGAGGTTGGTGCTGGGAGTGGAGCTGGGGGCGTATTGGCGTTCGATTCACTAAAACTGGGAGGCGGGGATTGGAAGGATTATTTATCCATGAATGGATTAATGGATTTGCGTTTACGTTGTTTGGATTGGATGAAAACGCAATTGCATCAGCATCTGTCATTGAAGTCTTCTTCGATGGCGATTGCCTTGTTGATTGGGGAAACGAGGGAAGTTGATTCAGAAACGGTTAAAGCGTTTGGCGTTGGCGGGTTGATGCATGTCTTGGCCGTATCGGGGATGCATGTGGCATTGGTCATGGGCGCGATTTTGTGGGTGTTTACGGGTTTTGGTAGCTTGCCTCGACCCAACAAGGCTTTGCTACTTGTTATGATGATTATAGGGTGGTTTTATGCCATACTTACCGGTGGAAGTGCTGCAGTTGTACGTGCTATGTTGTCGGCTTCGTGGATGTGGTTGGCCAAGTATTGGGTTAGAAAACGCGTTTCGAGTTTGCATGTTTGGCTTGGGTGCGCTTATGTTCAATTATTAATTCAACCGTATTCGATGTATAATTTAGGGTTTGTATTAAGTTATTTGGCGGTACTTTCTTTGCTGATTTTTTATCCCATTTTACGGGATTTCTGGTGGATGAAAACGGAGACTTTCCGGGCTGAAAGTAGCTTCTATCAATGGTTTCATCGCGTAATTGGAGCCAAGAAAATGGATGCCGGCTGGCAGCTCTTGCTGGGCTCGGTGGCTATGAATATTGCTGCTACATTGTTCACTTTTCCATTGATTATGTGTGGTTTTGGTGCCTTCCCCGTTTGGTTTTTGCCGGTGAATTTGCTGTTGGTTCCCTTATTTACGATATTGTTGTATGCGGCTTTAGTTGTTTTGATTTTGGGTTGGATTCCGTTGCTTGGAAGCGGATTGGGAACGGTGGTGGACTGGTTGTATGCTTGGGTGATGCGAAAATTGCTGCTTGTATTGGATTTGCCGATGTCTCAATTGTTTTCAACCGATTGGGATTGGGTGGCGGTCTGTTTTGTTTTTATACTGATTGCTTGGATTTGTTGGTGTTTGTGGTTGGAAGTTCGATTTGGAAATAGGGTTGAAATGCTGTGGGTGGTTTCCATGGGGTTGATACTGGTAACTGGGTTTTGGATTGAGCAGAATCGCCGAAGATGGGTAGATCGAAGTGAATACTTTGAGGGGAAATTGGGCGGTAAGGAGTTTTGGGCCTATAAATGGAAAGGGAATTTGGTGATCACGATAAAGAGGAAAGAATGGATAAGGGGGAAAAGTGGTTACATGGAAAGGCGTAATGATTACGATAGTGCTTGGTTGGTGCGATGGGGGAGGACGGTGGAAACACGGAAGAAATGGGAAAGCAAGTTGGCTAAAAGTTTGGAAAAGTATCGAATTCAGCGGGGAATTGAGGTAGTAAAGGTGCGCTGGTGAAGTGAGATAAAGTCCGATGGAATGGTATTGGTGCGATGGTGAATGTTTAGGGTGTGGTGGTAAAGTAAGATGAAGTCGGATGGAGTGGATGCGGTGCTGTGGTAATTTGGAGTGGTGCCGAAGCGAAATAGTCTTTTCATTTCTGCAGGTGCGGAATAGGTGAAGATTTATTGTTCTGTGGTGGAGGTCTCCTGTTTGCTAGTGGAGATATGCTGCTGGCTGGTGGAGGTTTGCTGCTCTATGGAGGAAGTTTCCTGTTTGCTAGTGGAGATATGCTGCTGGCTGGTGGAAGTTTGCTGCTGGAAGTTTCCTGTTTGCGGGATCAAGGATGTATTTTAGAAGTACGGAGTTTGGATTGTACCTTTGTGTTATGTCTGTGTTGAATTTTTTTGTTGAAGACAGAATTGCTTGGATTGTGATGAGTAGGCCGGAGAAGCGCAATGCGTTGAGTGTTGAGTTAATTGAGGGGATGACGGAAGCGTTTTTGTTGGCCAATGCGCGGGAGGATGTACGGGTGATTGTTTTAAAATCGTCGGATAAACCGTTTTGTGCGGGGGCGGATTTGCAGTATTTGACACAGTTGCGCAACAACAGTTTGGAGGAGAACGAATTGGATTCTCAGCGATTGCGAAGGATGTTTGATGCGATGTATCATTCTCCGAAGTTGGTTATTACCCAGGTGGAAGGTCCGGCCTTGGCCGGGGGGTGCGGTTTAGCAACCCTGTCTGATTTATGTTTTGCTACACCCGAAGCAAGTTTTGGATATACGGAGGTGAAGATTGGGTTTATTCCGGCGTTGGTGATGGTGTATTTGGCAGAGAAAATTGGGGGCGGTGCCATACGGGATTTATTATTAACAGGAAGAGTTCTGGATGCCACGGAGGCGAAGGAAATGGGATTGGTGCAGCGGATTGTTAATTCAGAGGAGATTGATGAAGCAGTGGGTGCGGTGGCGCGGGGATGTGCCGAAGGCACATCCGGGGCGGCAGTTTCCACGGTGAAAGAAATGCTCAGACAAATACCTTCCATGCATCGTGATCAAGCGCTGGACTATGCCGCCCGCATGAATGCTCATGCCCGCGCCACCCCAGACTGTATCAAAGGAATCGATGCCTTTTTAAATAAACAAAAACTTACCTGGTAATTAGAAATGGTTCATTTAATCGATACGCATTGCCACCTTTATTCCGATAAATTCAACGAAGACAGATCCCAGGCCATTGAAAGAGCATTAAAAGCTGGTGTACAGCAGATTTTGTTGCCGAATATCGACCTCGATTCAATACCCGGATTGCATCAGCTGATGCAGGATTATCCAAATCAATGTTTTGGCATGATGGGGCTGCATCCTTGTGATGTAAAAGCCGATTATGAGAGTGTTTTAACCCAAATGTTCGATTTGTTTCCCAGTCATAATTATATGGCTGTGGGTGAAATGGGTATGGATTTGTATTGGGATAAAACTACCGAAGAAATCCAGAAGCAGGCATTTTTTTTACAAGCTGAGTTTGCTGTAGCCCATAAGCTGCCGCTTGCTATTCATACTCGAAATGCCACGCAACAGACCATTCAATTATTAAAACAATTTAAGGGTAAAGGACTAACGGGTGTGTTTCATTGTTTCTCTGAAAGCTACGAATTGGCTCAGGAAATTTTAAAATTGGAAGGCTTTTATCTGGGAATTGGGGGTGTACTTACCTATAAAAATGCAGGCTTGCCAGAAGTACTTTCTCAAATAAGTTTGGAACACCTCATTCTAGAAACGGATTCGCCTTACTTACCTCCAGTTCCTCATCGGGGTAGTAGAAATGAACCATCTTATACCTTGTTGGTGGCCCAAAAATTGGCCGAGGTAAAATCAGTCTCTTTGCAGGAAGTGGCCAAAACCACCACCCAAAATGCAATTAACCTGTTTAATTTGCCTATCTCATACAAGGCTGAATTATAAATAGTGAATAGTTAACCTATTATAACTCGCTAGGCTCGTATTTAACTTATAAGTTAGACTATTTCGTATTTACTTGATTTAGGTTTGCCGATAAATTATCTGAGATTACTGATTGTTTAGTTTGTCCACTTCAAATTTAGACAAATCGGAAATTGAATAACTTAGAGATCCAAGTTACTGGTAACGATTAAATTTATTCGTGACTTTTGTCACACACTATGCCAACAGATACCGCGAACTTCGCTGTTCATGTTTGGTATTCGCATCGGATTATTGGTAATTATTCCTTTCATCTTTAGCCACAATAACTTGTTGGGGCAGGATCACCCCTATGTACACCCAAACGAAAGAATGAGCTTGGATTCTAATTCTACAAGCGCCAAGGTAAAGCCAAAGTCGTTACAGGATTTTTTACGTTCGGGTAACTTTTTTGGACATGCCCGCTGGTATAGCATGATTACCAACAATTCGTCCAATTATTCCGATTATTTCGCTAATGCAATAGGCGTTGGCATAGGCTATGAAACCGGCGTTTATCGAAATTTTCAGTTGGGAATTAGTGGGTATGCCATTTATGATGTGTATTCGTCCGATTTAACAAAAATTGATCAACTTTCAAATCAGCCCAATCGCTATGAAGTGGGATTGTTTGATGTCTTAAATCCGGGGAATCACGATGATTTGGATCGATTGGAAGATTTGTACATAAAATACTCGTTGCCATCCAAGGGTTTAATTGTGAAAGCGGGTAAACAACATATTCGAACCCCGTTTTTAAATCCACAAGACGGAAGGATGAGACCTACGCTGGTTCAAGGTATATTAGCAGAAAAAAAACTCGGAAAAATTGGATTGTTGCAATTGGGTGCGATAGATCGAATTTCCCCACGGAGCACCGTCCGATGGTTTTCGGTTGGGCACTCGTTGGGTGTATACGGCGTGGGTGTGAATCCCGATGGTTCTAAG
>CAYUNO010000160.1:0-5581 GCA_964446075.1 uncultured Flavobacteriaceae bacterium
CCCAATGACCCCGAGTTCAATCAGCAAAAATATTTGCAATCCATACAAATGCCCGATGCATGGGATTACGGAGTATCATCCGTAACTCGTGCTGGTGATACGGCTGTTATTGCCATTATTGATGATGGCGTTGATACAGGCCATATTGATTTAGTGTCCAATTTGTACAGGAATTACAAGGAAATACCATGGAATGGAATTGATGAAGATTCCAATGGGTATGTTGATGATTACTGGGGTTGGAACGGAGGCGATAATTCCCCATTGATTTTTAATCGAGAATCAACCCGATACGGACATGGAACGGCAGTGGCATCGGCCATGATGGCCAAAGGGGATAACAATAAAGGGATAACCGGGCTGCTGTGGGATACCAAATTGATGATTACCCACTGTTATCCAACCAACGGAGGTGCAGCGGATGTTGGTGTGGTTAATGCCATGATTTATTTGTTTAATCAGAAGAAGATATACTTGAATACTGGCGGTAGGAAAGGGGCGAATATCGTAGCAGTGAATATGTCGGTAGGGGTCGACAATGCATTCCCGTTTGAATTCCCGATTTGGTGTTCTATGTACGATTCTTTGGTTTCGGTAGGTATCATGTGTGCGTCATCAACTACCAATTTAAATATCGACGTAGACGATCCAAGTAAAGGCGATATCCCCAGTTTATGTCCATCCAAGGGGTTAATCGTCGTTTCCAGTGCCGATGAAAATAAGAATCGTGCTTCGAGTGGTTATGGAGCGGTTTCGGTGGATATACATGCAACCGGGCAGAGTATGTATTTAGCAAAGCCAACCCAAACCCACAGCTATCCGTATGCAATGGAATCGGGGACCTCATTTGCATCGCCCCAAGTTACTGCCACCATTGCTTGGTTGTATAGCCGAAGTTGTCATACGTATTTAAACCTATGGAGAAACAATCCAGATAGTGCCGTTTTGCTGATGCGAAAGTGGATATTAAGTTCCACCCAACAGAATGCTACCTTAACGGGGAAGTCAACTTCAGGGGGATATCTGCAAGTGTTATCGGCATGGGAAAAGATGCACCAGTGGTGTTCTGCAAACGATAACGCTTATTCAACGAAAACGATTGAACCGAAATCCTTGGCTTTGTATCCAAATCCAATCGCCAGCGACAAACTGATATTGGATGGCATACGGATCAGTAATCCCAATTTACAGACAATATCGGGGATGCATGCCAGACTGTTGAATGTAGCCGGTAATGTAGTTTCTGATCTTAGAATTGATAATTATAACATTGGTGAAGATTCGTGGATGGTAATAAAGTCCGAGACCGTTTTAGCTCCCGGGTACTACCAAATTACTCTATCCAATTCTCAAACCCAAGAAAACTACTACCTGCCGATTGTTATTACGGATAACTAAAAAGATTACTTAGTATTTTAAAGGAAAACAAAAGTAAAGCAAGGTATTTAAATCAATACGATTTTTTCCCTATTTCGTTTTGAATAATGATGAAACTAGTGTTTTGTTAAATTCAGTTTCATAAATCTTTCGTTGAGAAGGCGTATGTACGAAACTTTCATATCATCAGATAGAAAACTGTTCTCAATCCAAGAAATCCAATGAGGGTAAACGCCTTCAAATCGTCTATAAATTGCCGTCAACGATTTATCATTAATTTTTAAAGATGTAGCTAGTACTTTAAAATCATTCAGATTAAGTTTCCTCTTTTTGCCATTTATATTGAGTGCCGACTCTTCCTTATCGTCAGGCATCACGATAGCGGTATTGAGTAAATCGTATGCTGGTGATAACTCAAATTCTTCAAAAGAATTTTCAACAAGGGAAAAGTTTTTTAAATGCATATCAGCATTTCCTGTAAGGTAACAGAACAATACCAATTCAAATAATCTTTGTGCCTCGTATCCTTGATTTTTCGTAAATGTGTAGATGAGTTTTCCTATTTTTTCAATGGAACCGCGGTACTTATATTCCGTTAAGTTTTCACTCAATTGACAAAAATCCTCAACAGCAATTTTATTGCCTTTATTCCTGTCGAAGCGCTTGGTGATATATGCTAAATCCCCTGATTTTAAACGAATCAATCCGTGCTCGGCGGTTCGTATTTTTACCAATTTAGCCAAGTGCATTGTTACATCTTCATTCTCTGGTAGCTCTTTGAAATAGGTACTCGGTGGTTTTAATATGAAATCGCCGTGAAAACCTACAACGGTTAATCGGGAAGGTTTGTTTTTGTGCTTTTCAATGTCAAGAGAGAGTTTGGGCTGCACTCCCGTAATGGCTTTGCTCTGAATGACGAATTGTTTGGCAAGTTCTTCCAACCCCGTTAAATCAAAATCAACAATAGGAGCTTGGCTTGTACCAAATAATTTTTTAGTACAGGCTGGATGATAATCCTGTTGACTATTTTCTAACTTACGATAACAAAATAAACAATTGCTCATATGTCGTTTTCTATTGATATGATAGATACACAACCTATGGTATCTCTGCACAGGGTTAATAGCAATCCAAAGCGATCATTTTGGTTTACTTTCCAGTTTTCAAGGGCTATTTTCAATAACCATCCTTCCGGAATTAAACCATCAAAGAAAGGAAATAACACTTTACTTGAATACGCTTTCTGTTGAAGTGGCAAAGTAAGACTAACCGGTTTTGATTGCGTATTTGCCAAATATTCAGCATTATATTGAAATAGATAGCCTTCATCCGATTCACTCAGCATACCGGCAATTTGGTTTTTGTAAAACACCTGTGCTTGTCTCATAATTCATTTTTTTGAACAACTCCCAATTCACTTCCAAACAAGGCTAAAACTTGATTTACTTTATCCAGTTGAACAGTCTGTTTCCCTCTTTCTAATTCTCTAACAAAGCGAAGCCCTACACCTGCTCTTTCAGCTAGTTCAGGTTGTGTGAGCTTGAGTTGCTTTCTTTTTTCTTTTATATAAACTGCAATGGATTTAGTCATATTTGTACCCTAATGGGTTTAAATATAATAAAAATGAACAAAATTGTACCTTTTAGGGTATATAAATTGTTGAAAATTTAAAATTGTACCCGATTGGGTGCAGTATTGGTAATCAAAATGATTGCTATGAAGGTGATTCCTTCTCAAATAGCGTACAATTTTATAGTGAAATTATTTTGAAATGTAAAAACAGGATTTGCTTTTATTTAATATATTTTGACAATTCTATTTTAAGTTTGTCATAGTCCTCTTGTGTAATTAATCCTAAATCTAATTTTTCTTTTGCTTTTTTTAATTCATTCAACGCTTTGTCACTTGTCATCCCTTTAGGTTGTATCTCGCCAACCTGAATTGCATCTTCAATATTGAAAAAGTAATTATCAACACCACTCATACCTTTTGTTTGGAAATTTACTTTTAACCCTAATTTTTTTGTCCCCCAAACTTTTATTTTTTTTATTTCAAACCCTCTATTCATCACTGCAGCATAATTAACTGGATATGTAGTTCCTGCAATATCCATACTTACAATTTGTTGGAAGTATCCATTTAGTCCACTTGGTTTTCCAAAATATATAGTGTCTCCAATCTTGTATTCAAATCCATCGCTACATAAATAACTCGTATATTGACCTTTTATGTCGCCACCCAACTTTATATCTTCAAATTTAATTTGTTGGGCTGTAATAAGGTTAGTTATCAAAATAGCTCCAATAAGTAATATTCTTTTTTTCATTATTTTATTAATAAGTTCAAACTTTTGATATAGTATTTGCCAAATTTAATTCATAATAATCGTTGAATTATCTAGTTCCATAAAATTATCCATTATTCTCACTAAATAGAATTGATTGAGTCGAAATTTAATATTAATAGTAAAAAAAGCGATAGATAATACTTCAACTCCAACTACCCAACCGGTTTGAAACCTTCGAAGGCGTTTAAGCAGTTTTTGCAGTAATGCATGGATCTACAGAGGGTGGGGCCGAAAGGTGTTTTCATTTCGGTATTTCTGCTGCCACAATAAGGACAAGGGGTATCGCTTAATACATCCAACTCCAAATACCCTTCAAATCGAGGTGGAGGTGCTAAACCATGTTGTTGTAAAGCAGCCAATCCTTTTTCGCTAATCATGTTGGTGTTCCACTGCGTTTTGAAATTGGTGCTGACATCAATGTTTTCAATCCCTTTTTCAATAAGTTTGTCCTTCACCATCTGTTCCATGATTTTTAGCGCTGGACATCCACTAAATGTGGGTGTTAATTCTACCCAAACGGAAACTGGGTGATCTTCTGAATTTTGATCTATCCGAATATCGGTAACAATCCCGAGATCCACGATAGAAATCGTAGGAATCTCGGGATCCATTATCTCCTCAAGCCAAGCTTGTATTTGATCTTTGTTTAAATTCACGGATAGCATTGTTTCGTAAACGACGTATTCTTTGCAGATGGATTTTACCAATCAGCAGCTGGGTCAATTCGGAAAACCTCCGACATTTCTTCCAATAAAGGTTGAAGATGTGCCGTATGTTTGCCAAATCTACCTCCAAAAACTGGCTCAACTGAGTCTATTGCTGGAACGGTATACCCCATAGCAGTTAATATGTGGCTAGTTTTTTCGTACCAAGCATTGCGCAAAGCTAGTTCGCCAGCAAACATTTCTACTTCCATCAATTCCTGTTCGTAATTACCCGGTTCAAAAATCCCTAACGCATAAGGAAACACCTCGTTGATGCTATTTTGAATGCGCGTGAAACTCTCCTCATTACCATTTGCTAATTGCTTTAACCAGGTGTCGGCATGCATCGTGTGGTATTTGATTTCGCCGCGATATTTTCTTGCCACCATAGCCAACGGTTCGTAGATGCTGTTGGACAACATTTCAAATCGCAAAGCCTCAGCATGATCGAAAAAGAAATGTCGAACCAAACTAAAATCATACTCACCAATAGGCAATTCAACCAACTGACAATTATGGAATTGATTGTCGTTTCTTGTAAATGCCACGATATCGGGTTCGCTTTCCCCTAACTCATGAAGCAATTCATACAACGCCAAGGATTGACCCACCTTATCTTGAGCCATGCTACTAAAAGCAATATCTTCCTCAAGCATGGGTCCCAATCCGGTCCATTCGCTGTTTCTATGTCCGATAATCAACTGATCATCAGCCATTTTGTAGAGCATTTCTTTTAGCCCTTCGATGTGTTTTTCGGTGATTTCCATTAGGCGTTTGTCCTTTCTTTGTAGGCCTGGATTCGGTCCATTACTTTATAAGCTTCGGGTTCGCGGTAGGTTTTGCTGGTGGTAGTTTCAAAAATATCAGCATCCTCATAATCGGTAGCGAAGATATTTTCTGAGCGTACTATCCATAAATTTACCGCTTTACCGCGTCTGCAAAATTGTTCTTTAGCGAAAATCATGGCCATTTCTTCGTTGGATGCATGTACGGTTCCTACGTGCTGATGGTGTGTACCTCGTTTGATTTGTTGGAAAACTTCGTAGGTTTCCAATTGATCCATGGGTTGTTGTACGCCATCGGTACGTTCGTCATCCAAAGAGGCACGATTGATGCGGGGGTCAATAGATTTAACAATCATAGCAATTGAGAT
>CAYUNO010000161.1:0-5571 GCA_964446075.1 uncultured Flavobacteriaceae bacterium
GATTTCGTTTAGATTTCTTGGATTAGAAAAAAACGACCACGCTTCTTCCAGTGTTATGGGTAAAAATTGTTCCTGTGATAACCTACGCATTCATATAGAACACGGGACAACGAAACAAGTTTTGTTTTAACGAATAATCTGTAAGTATTTGGTTACAGTGCCTGACGATAATGCCATTCTCAGCCAATAATTTCCAGCTGGGAGGCTTTCAGGTATACGGATTGAATTATCGTCTAACGGTATACCTTCCCACACTGTGTTTCCAATGGAATTAACCAATTGAAAGCGTTTAACTATTTCGGTTGAATTAATAAAAACTCTATCAGCTGCTGGGATAGGATGAATGCTTAGTACCTGGTTGCGGTTTTGTTTTTTATTAATATTTAATCCAAACGGTAGAAAGGTGATTTTCGATATTCTTACGAAACTCGATGTTGTAGATTGTTTAGAGAAAGATGAATCGGTTAACCAAAGCTTGGCGCTAGCATATTCAGGCATCTCGTTGTAATTTGGCAGCCATTCTATGTTTTCAATGGTTGGAATAGCACCGGAATGATTGTAATTGGATGCAGATTTTGAAAAGGTTCCACTTCCAATTATTGTATCTCCTCTGAAAAAATTAACTGTTGCTGTAAATCGATCGTCGTTACTTAAAAAGCCAGTCCAATTTATTTCCATGGCTCCAGGTTTGCCAGTGAATGAAAATGTGGGTTTATCGATGGATGGGTTTGGATTTTGAAGGCTATTTGTAAGTGCCCAGGCTGCTATGGTGTCTTTTTCATTGTTTACGCTTAGGGGCTGTGCTTTCAGTTCAAGTACGTTTTTACTACCGTCAAAGAATTTAGAACTTAATGTAATGACTTGGTTGTCTTTTTTATTGTTATAATAAGTTAGATGGGATGTTATCCAATTTTGTGGATGTTCAATTGTAGATGTATACCATTCATCTAATCTAAGATTGCTTTTATCCTGAATGAGACCTTGTACATTTGATAGCTCGATGTTGGAAATTGAAATACTACCACTTGAATTGGGTTTTTTATTTCTTAAACTACTGTATATGACAATAAATGCTGAATCTGCTACCAAAGCAGCTATAGGGTGTGAATAGGTTAATGAGAAGTTTGCTGTTGCCTGGGTTGAACTATTGCCTTGTCCTGGAAACAAGAAAAATTGTTGCAGTATAATAGGCATGGTATCTACACCTCGGGTACAACCAAAAATCACCAACGCAGTATCTGATAATAGTTTGTCTGTTCGATAGCTTATTTTAAGATTATTTGGAGTACCGGAGATTGGGAATCCTCCGTTATAATAATCTGGAAATCTTCTACCTATTTGGTATAAAGAAGTAAACCCGCTAGTATCATTAAATAAGGTAACTCCAAGATTATTGGGGTCAACACTGTCCTTGTCGATTTTGCCTTGGTAACTCCAATTGTTTAGATTTCGAGATGAGGTATTAACCCAAGTTGAAAAATCGAAATTGGGAATATTCTGGGCTTTAGTAGCAGTAGAAACAACTAGTAGAGCCCAAAATAATAAGAGAAGTTTTAAATTTTTAAAGTAATGCATTACTTGTTACGGTATTGCAATTTAACCTATGGGTGCTGAATAATTATACTTTGTTGATTAATCATGCCTGACTTCTCCTCTATTTGTATAAAGTAAAGTCCGTTTGCCCAATTGTTGGATGTTATCCAAAGTTTAGGTTGGTTAATTTTACCAGATTGAATCACGCTACCGTTTACATTGATGATTCGGTATTGAATATCCATTGTGTTGGATTCAATCCAGAATCCATTATCGGAGGGGTTGGGGTATGCGGTAAAATCGTTGTTTACTGGTGTAACTGAGGCTTGACTTCTTCCTTTAACTACTTTAACTGTAGTACAATATACGGTAGAGCATTTGTTTAAGGAATCATAGGCAACCAAACAAACATAGTAAGTTCCAGAATTTGAATAGGACTTGCTAGGTGTTTTGTCTTTGCTAAAGGTGGAATCACCAAATGACCAATAATAGGATTTAGCTCCTGTACTCTTATTTGTTACATACATTTTGCCAGTTGTTGAAACGGAGTCAACTGTGAATGAAGCTTGAGCCACGCAAGGCAGGCAATCAACTAAAACGGTTTTACAAACCCAAGTATCGCATTTGTTGCATGAGTCGTAAAATTTAGCACATACATTGTAGTAGCCTTTATTTTTAAATTCGAATGTAGCGATTCTACTCGGCGTTAAATAAGTCGCAGTTCCAGCGTTATTCACAATTTTAAATTGATATTTAATGCAGGCTGATGAACTTATATTGTTGGCTTCAAATGTGTAGTTGTTACACTTGTTGGTAATGCTAAAGCCGGCTTTAGACCAATCGCATGGCTTTTTAGTTACGGGTGCTTTAACTTCGATTTTCTTGCAAACGTAAATAAAGCATTTGCTGGTAGTTGAGTAAATTTTAACGCATACTGTGTAAATACCAGGCTTTTTATAAATTTTCTGAGGGTCTTTTCCGGTTGAGGTTGTGCCATCTCCCCAATTCCAAAAATAAGTTGCTGCAGACGAAGAGGATGCTAAGAACTTAAATGTAGAATCGTTTAATTGTTTGAAGCTGAAGTTTCCAACCAATTTACAAGGATTTCCAACTTCAACTTTTTTACAAATGGTAATTTTACATTTTTCCAATTTATCTACGATAGTAACACAAACGGTATAAACGCCTGCTTTTGTATAGCGATGAAGAGGATCTTTTCCTTTTCCTTTTGTGCCATCGCCGAAATCCCACGAATAGTAATAGCCCGAATTGCTTGAAGCATTAAAACGTATTTCTCCATTTCTGCCACTTCCAAATTTAAAGTCACCTTTTAATTCACAAGGTTTTCCGCATGACACTTTAATTTCTTTACATACTTCTGTGCTGCAAACTTTACCTGTTGAATCTTTTACGGTAACTACCATGCATACTTTGTATACACCTTCCTTTATATAAGTCTTTGTTGTTGTGGTTCCGGATCCATCCGTTTTATCACCAAAAAACCATTTAACTGTGGCACCGGCAGTATTAATTTTACTGGAAAATTTAACTTTTTTGCAATCGCCAATCGCCGTGAAGTCGGCTTCTAATTTACAATCACATGCAACCACGGTTACTGTTTTACAAATTACAGTATCGAACTTTGTACACAGGTTGGTCAATTTGGCACACAGGTTATAGGTTCCTGGTTTTGTCCATGTATAAACTAGCCTATTTCCTGAGCCAATATTTGTATAGCTTGTAGTTCCAGGAGTGTTGCTATACCAGGTTACTGCGGCACAAGAATCTTTGGTTAGTGTGCCAAATGCTTCCGCCGTTGTTTTTAAACAACTGTTATTCAATGCTGTTGAAAAACGAGGTGTTGTTTGTGCAGTTGCATTTTGAAAAATTCCAAATAGTGCTGCAAATAGAAATCCTAGGGTTAAGTTTTTCATGGGTGGTTTACATTATTTAAATTGAAAAATTCAATTTTGTTGTGAAAATAGACACAAAATGTTGAATAAAAGTTGTCTAGGGTTTAAAAAACAATGTTTAGAGTATGAATTTGATTCACTTCTTGCATATAGATGACAAAAATCGGATTATTTCACAATAACAACTTGGTTTACAATTGTATTACTTAAGTGTTTTACGGAAAAAACATATAGTCCAGCAGACCACGATGAACAGTCAATTGTAAAAGAATCTTCTGGGTTAGTTTCTTGAAAGATTACCACACCAAGATTATTGAATATTTTAACCTCCTTCACAGCGTCTGTTTTTAAATTATTGGTGAAATGCAAGGTGCCATTAACCGGATTAGGGTAAATCCGATGTTTTACTGTGTTTAGGTATTGATTTGATATGTTATTGAATTCCTCAGATTTAATTCTAAGAAAGAATCTGTTGGTATCAGAAGTAGGTTTTCCTGGTGAACATGTGAAGTTATACTTGGTAGTTCCTTGGATTTTTGTTGATTTAGATATTATCCTGTCAATTAACTCGATGTCAATATTCGGTAAACCACTTTTTTCTATTTCCAACAGATAATCTGTTCCTCGGTATTTAGATATAAAGAGTTCTATTTCCTCGGTAATATTGGATGGAGTATTTCTGTACTGAACGGAAAAATTTCTACCATTAATTTTACTAGCAATCATTTCATCTTGATTTACCAATTTTATTGCATCGAAATCGTCATAGTTGTTCGTATGATTTGGGTCGAAATAAAGTATAGTGGCATCGGTATTTATATTTCGGTTTACATCAATAAGTTTGATTGCTATGAAATTTGTATCAGTATTTAATTGTTTAAAATTGTCGGTTGATGTATTAGCAGTGTATTTATAACTTTCTAAAAATGATAACGTAGGAGTTCCTGAAGGATTGGATGAAGTGGAAACGAAGATAGCCTGTTGTGGTTGAAGGTATTTATTGGCTGAGGAACCTTGGCTATTAGTATTATTAGAAAGGTTAATGGTTACATAACCACCACGGTAATTCAAATCGGGATCCCATGCATAATAATAATTTTTATTCAAGTTGGTTGAATTGTTTAATACGGAAGTCATATCTACCATACATTGATATGGATTTCCTATAAAATTTGAAGCTGAAGCGGAGTTGTTTAGTCCTGTTACATTGACAGTTCCTGTTGAAAGGGTCCCCGTTGCGCGTATTGTTGTGTTGGTAGGGGTAGGGAAATTATCTGGTTGATGAATATTCAATGAACGATCGCCTCGAATCATTAACCGGTAGGGTGTACCTGCAGATAATGTGTTAACATTTGTATTGTTAATTGCAGACCAAGCGCTTGTTGAGTTATTGAATATAAAAAGTGATGGATTCCCTGTTTGTGTGGCGTCAAATCCATTATTACCGTTTTTATCACCGGCAATATGAGTTCCATAACCGGGATTTGGATTTTTATTATTTGCGTTGAAATTGGTGGTATCTGTATTGTTAACACCTTCTTGCCAATTGTCTTTTATCGAAGTAGAGGTAGTTACGCTTGGTGAGATTAAACGGAATGATCTTTTGGCTGAAGTAAATTTTTCAACGATAACCTTTCCATTTATTGCGTTTGAGTAGTTGATTGCACCAACTACGGCCGTGTTTGTTGCAGTAGATCTGAAGGTTAATTGATCATTTGTATTCAGAGTTCCTGAAGTCATGGTTAGAACTCGTGTTAGAACAGTAGGTCCACCCAGAGTAACTCCATTGTTATTGTTAATTGTTAGGTTAGAAACTGTATTTTCAACCAAACCACCGGATGGTATAGTTTGATTTGAACTACCAATCATGGTTAATACAGAATTCGTGTTTTGAACATTTAATTTACCGCCAGAGAAGGACAAGGTTCCTTGAACGCTAAGTTGAAAACCATTAAGATCTAAAATATGATTGGATGTAGAGCCCGTAATTGTGATATTTCCTAATGTGTAATTGGCTACTAATTTGCAAACATTGGAAGGATTGGATGTAAAGGAGATATTGGAGCCTGAGGGCGGAACACACCCTAATACCCAATTAGAGCCTACGTTAAAGGCATCTGATGTA
>CAYUNO010000162.1:0-5550 GCA_964446075.1 uncultured Flavobacteriaceae bacterium
CTGTATCTGGACTTAGGTAATATCTGTCATTTTCTGCATCTCGTATAAATCGTAATACGCCAGTTGAGCTATCTGAGAATTGTATTTTAACGGTATCCTTGGAATAATATGTCAAAATACCTCGAGTTTTAGGGGTAAACAAATATTCATCAACGTTTCTGTAGCGCGTTATTATATAACGCCCGTTATTGTCCTTGAACTTAATATCTCTTATTCCGTATTGTAAATTGAATGGCCTATTAGGGAAATAATACATTTGAGCCATCATTGCTGAATCAACACCAAAACGTGCAATAAAGTCTTGAGAAAATGATCTTCTCGCGCACGAGGTAATAATAATTGAAAAAATAAGACCTAACAATATACAACTTGAAATGCCTTTATTAAGGGGTTTCTTCATTGTTTTGAACTTGTCGATTTTTAAAATATTGAATTAAATAGTAACTTCCAATTCCACATAAAGCCCCAATTAAAAATTCCATTTCAGAATTGAGTATAACCTTAGTGACACGCAAGGTAATTACTACCAAAATCATAGCAATGGGTGCAAATAATATCGGACCATGTTCATGTAGAACCACTTCACGAGCCTTTTCATCAAACATCGCGAATACCAAAGCTATAGCAGCGCATACACAAAGTATAGTAAATAATAAACCAATAGCTTTTGCTAATTCTTTGTATTGAAAACCGTTTTTCTGAGCCTTTGACAATAACTTGGTGTCTATCTGCTCTGGTAAAAAAGGATTTTCAGCCAAATCAATAGCAGACATAATTAAAGCATCGTTCGAGGCAATAATACTATCCATATTGTAGTTGCCAATTCCATTAAATTGACTTACAATCTGATCAGGGATCTTGGCGTCTTGTTTTGAGAATTTTTTATATACTAAAGGCCAAAATTTTGTAAGGGTTTCATTACCACTAACGGTTTGAGCTAAATCCCAGAATCCTATTCCTCCGATTTTCTTGTTATTTATATAATCCGATTTAATAGAGATTGAATAAATATTTTCGCACCAATTAACCATCCATTTTCCTCCCATGGAATACGTAGAATAGTATTGAAAGGCTTTGTCGTCATAATTGGGTTTAAATCGAACCAACATATCCTCTTCAAAATCGAAGATTGAAAAGGTTCGACCAAAAATGGCTTTTGCATTTACGGGATTAGGCTGATCCATAACCCATTGTTGACCGTACATGCCCAAAACCATAGTAATTGTTTCTGGAAGCATACCTTGTGCAACGTAAAAGTTATAACTTCTATCCATGCTAAATGCATCAGAATTTGGTGATAACATAGGAGCGTTTGGCGCACAGAAAACACCTTGGAAATCATTATAATCGAAGGCGAAAATGATAAATCGATCTGCGATACCTTTTAAATCCTTAATGGAAAAACCTTTGTTTACATCAACAGGTGGTAATGCAATACCAACTTCAAAGCGCGGAGAATTTTCATTTAGTATGTATTTAACCAAACGAGTGAATTCAACGAAGGCAATAGCTGTTTGTTTATTGACATCAGGAAAGTCAAGTACCACTCCATCTCCTTGGCTAGAATTTAGTAATTGTACTAGCGAATCGGCAAAAGTTTTCCAACTTTCCTTACGGCTTAGAAATGTATTGGTATTGTTTATGCCTCGAATGCTGGCAACAATATCAACATCTACGTCATACTGCATTGCTCTTTTATGTAATGAAGTATTGCGCCAATTGTGAGTAGAAATTGGTGAACCATTACCAGGGTTAATATCGTAACCTACATAACCAACTCGGGAAAGAGCATTCCAATCGTATTTTTCGTATTTATTTCCTTGCCAATAACAATGAAATCCGTACACTTCTTTGCTAATTTCTTTTGCTCGATTACTTTCATTGAATGGTAAATAATCCAAACCAGTCCAATCTTTTTCATTTTGCTTTTTGATTGTTTGGAAATAATTTAATTCCAATACTCTCCTGGCAGTTTGGGCAGTTGGTTTTCCTCCAGGATTTGGTTTAACTCCATCCAAGTAATCTAACCGATTTTGATATTCAAGTACTTCTTTTAGATAAGCTCCAAATGCTTCAGTGTAGGTAGGTATCGTATCGGAAATAAATGCCTTTATCTTTCCTGCTTTTTCCTTTTTCTCTTTGGTGTCAGAATTTTTAAAAGCTTCTATTTGAGAATTTATATTTGGAGTTTTAATGTCTGATTGTGAAAATAATGGCTGTGTGCCAAATTGGACACATAGCACACACAAAATTGCTAAAATCGTGCGAACTGGTTGGGTATGTTTGAAAACTATTTTCATTAAAACATTGCGAATCTAATAAAAAAACCTAGTACTTTCGTGGATATCCACAATTATCCCACATTTTTACTCAATATGAGGATTTTTACAGCAAAAATTTTAACAATTGTATGCTTGTTTTTATCGAGTTGCAACGGTAGACAAGAGTCTTTACTCGTAGAAGCCGCGTCAGAATTGGCCCAAAATGGTAAAGTTTCTGAAGCCATAGAGGTATACAATAAAATAATTGGTATTAACCCTAATAGTAAAGTAGCCTATTTAAATAAGGGAATTTTATTGTATGAAACCGCCCAATATAATTTGGCCGTAGAGTCTTTAACAAAAGCTATTGAATTGGATCCATTAGAAGGTATAGCTTACCTAATTAGAGGAAAATCAAATTTAAAACTTCAAGATTTTGTTTCAGCTGAGAATGATTTCAAGTCGGCTCAAGTTTCTCAGAATACGTCATACGAAGCACTTAGAAATTTGGGATCATTGAATTTAATGAAGAAGAATTTTGCTTTTGCTTTGAAGTATTTTAACGATTGTTTAAAAATTTCAGATACATCTACCTTGGTTTATTTATCTAGAAGCAGTGCCTATTATGAAATGGGAGAATATGAAAATTCCATGGCCGATTGTAGACGTGTGTTGTTTAGGAATTCGGATAATTGGCAAGCATCCGTTGTGATGGCAAAGAATTTACTCGCTGTAAATTCCATGGATACGGCCAAATATTATTTGGAGAAAGCTAGAAAAATTGCCCCTGAAGCAACCATGTTGAATCAGGTAATGTCCGAATATTATTTAATTACAGGCGAATACCCTTTGGCAGTGGCTTTTGCAGAAAAAGGGTTGAAATCTGAGCCCAACAGTATTCCATTGTTATTGTCGAAAGCGAGAGGGTTTGACGGATTGAATAAATATAACCAAGCCAATGAAATTTATTTAGGAATTGAAAAAATCGCTGATTCCATTCCAGAGTTTCATTATTTCTTAGCTAAAAATCTAATGGCTTTGGGTGATTCAGCCACAGCATTAATAGAAGTTACTGACGCCATTGCGTTGAGACCCAACTATTCGGAAGCCTACTCTCTTAGATCGGTATTGAGAGTGAAAATTGGTGATTTTAAAGGGGCAATCGACGATAAAGAAAAAGCACGTGGACAGAATCTTTGGAAAAAAGATAATTCCTTAAACCCCGTGGATATGAGTAAATCGAATCAACAAATAATTTCAGTTACCCCTACAACTCAAAATAATGCACCGGGGGAAGCGCCAACTGCGGCTTTACCTAAAAAATAGTGTGTTAATTCAAAGGTTTTTCTCGGAGTTTAATCTAATTCCCATTTTGTTTCGATGATGTAGGGATTCCATGGGTATTTAATAAATGAAAAGCCCCAAGGTACTGTTTTTAAAATTATATCTGCCCCGTGAGTATCTACTTCAATTTTCCATTTGTCACCTTCCTTCCAAACTTTTCCAGTTCGAAGTAAAAACGATTGAATAAATCCTCTTAGCGTAACGTTATTCATAAGTTTCCATTGGGATTTAACGGCAGTTAGAAATTTCTCAATTTCTTCTAATTCATCGGCAGTTAATTGTAAAATGCCAGAAATACTTGCTTCTGGTGGAATACCAACAATGATTCTAGGAACTAAATCTTGATAGTCACTTGGAGTTTCTTCGTGTAATTTAGCAATGTGAAAAATTATCGAATAGGCTTTTAATTGTTCCAATTCTGATTTGAAATTATTGTTTTCAATCAAATTCATCCTTCTAAACAAGGTGCCGTAATAAGGTGCAAGCATAATCATTCCGCATAAACCTGTGGCAAATCGTGTCCCTTGATTTACTGCTCTTTTTATCGTTGCATTGTCCTGTTTTATTTCTTCTGTTTTCTTTATTTCTATTTTCTTAACCGATGGAATACCTTCAATGGCATTAAATAAATCAGGTTGTTGAATATGGCCTTCAAGAATATGAAGCGGTTTGATTTGTTTTTCCCAAATCTCTTTGATTTTCGCTACAATTTTATCAATTTCTGAATTGGGAATAGTTCTTAAAACATCTTCAAGTGCTTTTTGAAGCTGTCCTGTTTTGTCAGGTTGTCCATTAAATAATTGTTGGACGATTGAATCAATTGAGTAGGGGAGTTGAATTAAAGGAGATTTGTTGGTAGCAATAACATCTGGTGCTGATTTTTCTAAAATATTGTCTTTAAATGTTTTACCATCTACTTTTTCAATATCATCTGTTGTTACAGAACCTTCTGAAGGTGGAGTGTCTTTAATTGCTGAAGTATCGTCAGTTGATTTGATACCCCCCAAGGGTGAAATACCATCTATTGATGAGATCCCTTCCCCGGTAGCGCGTTCCTTTGTAGTTATAATATCCTCTTCTGGTGAAATTTTTTCATTAAATGATGTTTTAACTTCTTTTGTAATATGCTCAATTTTCGATGTACCTTCAATGGTTGAAACATCCTTATCGGTTGAAATACCCTCTGTTATTTTTGCTGATTCTTGGGTGATATCTTCTATGTTTTGGTCGATAGTATTTGTATCAATTTCTTTAGAATGGTTGTGTTCGTTTTCTAGGTTGATATTGGGTGATTTTGTTCCTGTTTTAAGCGTGGATTCATTATCATTTTTCGCGATTATATCGGCAGGAATTCTACTACCTACTTTATAGGAATCGAGAATATTACTAATTTGTTTTGATTTATTATATGCTGCAGTTAATAGTAAAATTGGAATTAGAGTTTCTTTGAAATAATCATTAGTACTTAATCCAGATTCGTAGTTCAACAACATCAGAGGTTGAATTATTAATTCAGAAATATGATCCGTTTCGGGTAATTGGCTTGATTTTTCATTAAAACTATTTAAAATGGAATTTCCCTGAATCCTGTAATTATCCAATTGAAAATTAATATTTTCTGATAACCAATACAAAATTAGACTGAATTCGATATTGGATGTTTGATTGAAAGTAGATTCAATAGTTTCTATGGATGCTACTACATTTTCTCGAATAGATTCTTTTAATAATTCTCTGTCAAATAGTTCATTAATTACTACCGTTTTATTTTGCATTATTTCCGATTTTAATTCACTCAAGTCGGTCCAATCAATTAAATCTATGGATGAATCAATGACTGCATTTAATATTAATTGTGTGCTAATCTCCCAATATACAGGTAACGGGGATTCTAATTTTTTAACTACAATTTCATTGAGAATTTGCTGGAATTTTTCTAAATTGT
>CAYUNO010000163.1:0-2197 GCA_964446075.1 uncultured Flavobacteriaceae bacterium
ACATGCATAGATATCTAGAAAACCATCGTTATTAACATCCGCCATTGTAACACCGCTTACCCAACGATCGGTGGAGGTTCCTGATGTCTTGGTAATATCTTCGAATTTAAAGTCACCCTTATTTAGATATAAGCAAGACGACTTCTCATTTCCCGAAAAGTACATGTCGGGCAAACCATCGTTATTTATGTCTCCTACAGCAACTCCAGTTCCATTATACAGATAGTGGTATGTGAATTGATTTAATGAATCATTCTCCGGTACGGTATTTATAAAGGTAATACCCGATTTTTCTTTATCTATTTTTTCGAATAAAACTTCATTTTCATTGTCTTTATCGCTGCATGATGATAATAAAAAAAATGCAAATGCATAACCCAAAAATAAAATTTGTGGTCTGTTTTTCATAAAAGTTTTCTTTATACAATAATAATGTAAGTAACGCTATTTTCTTACTTGATCAACTCGTAAAAAAATGAATAAAAACAATGAGAAAGCCCACAAAGAACTACCCCCATAGGAAATATATGGCAGTGGTATTCCAATTACTGGCATTAAACCTATGGTCATGCCAATATTAATAGTAAAATGAAAGAATAACACGCAAACTAAACTATAACCTAACACGCGCCCGAAGATTGTGGTCTGTCGTTCTGCTAATAATGCTAATCGAATTAGAAATCCGATGTATATTATAAAAAACAAGGTGGTACCCAAGAATCCCCATTCTTCGGCGATGGTGTCAAAAATAAAGTCTGTATGCTGCTCGGGTACGAATCCCATTTTAGTTTGAGTGCCTTTCATAAATCCTCGGCCCCATAACTTACCGGCACCTATTGCAATTTTCGATTGTTTAACGTGAAAATCAATTCCTTGAGCATCTTCTTTTAATCCCAAAACAGATTCAATTCTGCTTTTTTGATGTCGCTGCAGTACCGTGTGATAGGCTGATCCAATAATCGTGTAAAAAGTGGAGGATGCAACTGCAATTGTTATAATTAATGGTATAACCGCCTTATTTTTTCTAAAAAACAATATGAGTAGACTGGCTATCCCAAATAACAATCCATAACCATAATATACGGATACACCTTGAAAATCGCCGATAATTCTAAATCCAGATAGCAAACCTAACCATACAGCACTTAAAAGCACCCAACCGGGTAGACCTTCTCTAAACAAGACCAAGAAAAAAGATAAAAATACGAGAGCGCTTCCTGTATCATCTTGCAGTAGGATTACTACCATGGGGATCAAAAAAATAGCCAAGGAAATACTAATATTTTTCCAACCTTTAAAACGTACACCATAGGTACCTAGAAATTTAGCAAGAGCTAGGGCAGTAGCCACCTTAGCAAACTCAGATGGCTGTAAACCAAATCCTCCAATTCCAAACCAAGATTTAGCTCCTTTAACTTCATGGCCAATTAATACAACGAGAACATTTAATAACAAGGCAAGGCCATAAAAACCATAGGCAAAATAATCGATAACAGCTACGTTTGAAAACAAAATGGTAAGGATAATTACAAAAGCACCGGCTAAAAAGAAAATTTGTTTTGTAGCTAAAGCACTCAACTTAAAATGATCCCAATTTATATCGCTAGTAGACGATGAAATTGAAATAAAACCAATAATTATTAATACAATAAACAATAAAACCGTGATAAAATCTACGGACTCTTGACGTTGATTGTTATAGGTATTCATCGTTATTGAATTTTACTTTCTAACATTCGTTTTTCCATATCAGGCTTTTGTGTTTCCTTGCCTGGATTCAAATATTTTTCAATGATTAAATTTGCAATTGGAGCAGCATAGGTTGCACCATATCCTCCATTTTCTACGATTACCGCAATGGCAATTTTGGGATTGTCTTTGGGTGCAAATGCCATATATACGCTGTGGTCCTTTCCATGTGGATTTTGAGCGGTACCGGTTTTTGCACAAATTTCAATATTGGGAATTCCTGTCCCGTTGGCTGTTCCACCAGGAATTGTAACTCCAGCCATCCCTTCAATTACTGTTTCAAAATGTATAGGATTCACCGTAGTATAGTTTTTCAAAGTGTATTTACGTCTCCATGCAGTATCACTAAAACCATCAATTTTTCTAATTAAATGTGGAGTTATATACCAACCTCTATTTGCCATAATAGCCGCTAAATTGGCAATTTGTAACGGTGTTAACAATATTT
>CAYUNO010000163.1:2207-5549 GCA_964446075.1 uncultured Flavobacteriaceae bacterium
ATATTTCACCTTGACCAATACTCAGGGATATAACCGTGCTGCTTTTCCAACTTTTGCCATGACGTTTGTTAAGCTGATTAACACTTGGAATATTCCCTCTGCTTTCTCCCATTAAATCGATTCCCAAAGGACTGCCTAGCCCAAATGAACGTAAGTGTTTTTCCAATACTGCATAACCTTCTTTTACATTATCGTATTTTGGGTTATCTATGACATCTCTAAAAACCTGGCAATAATAACTGTTGCAACTAATTTGTAATGATCCCCGAACATCCAAAGGACCGCCATGTGGGTGACAACCAACTCGAATATTACCCAATCTATAACCACCGCCACATCCATGCGTGGTATTTGGTTCTAAAACACCTTCTTGTAATGCAATGGCGGCCATCACGGTTTTAAAAGTACTACCTGGAGGATAAACCCCTTTTACTGCTCGGTTATAAAGCGGTTTTACTGGGTCAGTTAATAAATATTTAAATGTATTTGCTCGAGATCTACCAACTAATGTATTGGGATCGTAATCAGGGAAGTTAACAAATGCTATAACTTCTCCAGTTTGTGGCTCGATAGCAACAATGGAGCCTCTCTTTCCTTCTAACAATAACCTGGCATAATTCTGAACATCAATGTCCAGTGTTGAAGTAGCATCTGGGCCTGCAATACTCGGATAATTAAATTGAGAATCTTTAACTTCACCTTTTTGTTCGTACTTACGGTTTTGCCATACCGTTTTTATCCCTTTGATACCTCTAAATTCTCTCTCGTAAAATCGCTCCAATCCTGTGATGCCCACTAAATCACCAGGTTGATAATATTCATCGCTTTCCAATAGAGATTCATTCGCTTCACCCAGATATCCTAAAGCGTGTGGCGCTGATTTACTTGCAAATTGCCTATCCGTTCTGGATTCAATGAAAAATCCTTTCAACCTAAACATATTTTCACGTAAAAAAGCGAATTGTCTTGGCGAAAGATTGCTGTAAAAGGTTGTTGATTTGTTGTTTGCGTTGTTTTTTTGTCGTTTCAATGCTTTTATTTTAGCATCCGCAAATAGGTGAAGTAAGTCCTTTCCTGGCAATTCTAATATCTTACTTAATAAGGCAGTATCCAATTCTTTAATTTCGAAAGGAAATACCGATAAATCATAAATATGTGTATTGTATACTATGAGTTTACCATGTCTATCAAATAGGTTGCTCCGCGATGGATATAATGTAATTTTATTTAACGCATTATTAATAGCAACACTTTCATAATCTTTCTCGCCTAATTGGAGATTTACCAATCGCACCCAATAGACAAAGGCAATCAATAGTATCAGTGAAATAAATACAATTCGCTTGCCGCTGTGTTCCATATCAATGTACCCGAGTCAGTTTGGTTGCCAAAAATACAATGAATAAGGTAACTATAGAAGACGTAACGGACAACAGTAGCACTAATGGTAGTTGGGTTAAATCAAAATAATCTAACAAAAAGAACAGAAAATGATGTATAAATAAGATTGATAGGATATAGCCGATAAAAGACATTCTTCCAATTGCGTGCTCGTTTATCGTATTATGACCTTGAAGTTGTATAGAATCCAAATTGAAAAATCGATGATCGATGAAATATTTAATAAATACAGTTGTTAGGGTAGAAGCAGTATGAATTCCAATGGACCCCGATAAAACATCAATTGACAAACCAAAGAAATATGCTATTACCAATAATCCAAACTTGTTTATATCAAATGGTAAGATGAAAATAAAATATAAATAAGGCAATGGTTTTATCCACCAAGCAATATTTAACTGATCCACCAAATAAACTTGGATTAGTGCCCATGCCAAAGCTGTAAAAAGCCATTTTAACCAACTATTCATTTTCTTCGCTATTCTGAATTGTTTGTTGAATTTCTTCCAACTCCGATTGTTCCTTAAGTTTTATAATCGTTACTTCATTTAATCTAGTGAAATCGGTACTCAATTGTACTTTAATTTCATGAAAGTTGGACGTCAATGAAGTGCGTACATCATTAACGATTCCAATAGGAATTCCTGCAGGGAAAATTAAGGAGTAATTACTTGTATACAATTTCATCCCTTTTTTTACCTTCTCGAAACGATTAACCTCTTGAAGGTTTATAAATCTAGGATTACTCCCATCCCAATTTATCACCCCTTGATTTAAGGTGATTTCACGGACATAGGGTGTTAATTCAAACTTAGAATTAAGAACAGATAATACCAAAGAGTAATTTCCTTTCGACTCAAAAACTATCCCAACAATCCCATTTGGTCCTATAACAGCCATGTTTTTGCCAATTCCATGATTTTTACCTTTATCGATAATAATAAAATTATTCCTACGATTAGTGGAATTTTTGATTACCTGAGCGGTAATCTGTTCGAATCGGACAAACGACCTTGTATTTGTATCTGTGTATTGGGTGTCTTTAAACCTACCTGTAGATTGCAAGTTCCAGGAAAGTTGATTTCGGAGTAATTGATTTTCTAATAATAAAGATTCATTTTGATGCTTTAAATCAAAATATGCTGTAATTTCTGATTTTTCTTTATCTAATTTCCGATAAAATCCGAGTGTTTGATTAAAAAATACTGACCGTTGGTATAAGTTGTACTGTACAATCTGCAACAAGGCACTTAAAAGTAAAACTACGAACAGCAGGGGATAAGCCCTATTCCGTATCCAACGGAATATTACAATCATTGGAAAAAATATTAAGCTGTCATTAAGAATTTGAATCTGCCAATATTCTTTAATGCAGTTCCAGTTCCACGAACTACAGCGCGAAGAGGATCTTCGGCAATATTAACACGCAACTTAGTTTTCAAAGAAATTCGCTTGTCTAAACCTCTTAATAAAGCTCCACCACCAGTAAGCCAAATACCATTAGTTAAAATATCGGCACTTAATTCTGGCGGTGATTGTTCTAAAGCCTTCAATATGGCTTCTTCAACTTTCATTATACTCTTATCCAAGGCACGAGCAATTTCACTGTAACTTACCATGATTTGCTTGGGTATTCCTGTCATTAAGTCTCTTCCGTAAACTGCGTAGTCTTCCGGTGGAGAGTCTAATTCTTGTAATGCACTTCCAATGTGGATTTTGATTTTTTCGGCAGTACGTTCTCCAATCAAAAGATTATGCTCTCTTCTCATATACTCCAAAATGTCCATATTGAATTCGTCCCCTGCCACGCGAATGCTTTCATCACAAACAATTCCTCCCAATGCAATAATGGCAATCTCGGTAGTACCACCACCAATATCCACCACCATATTTCCTTGAGGTTGTGTTACATCTATACCTATACCAACGGCGGCGGCCATC